>JBAVUV010000305.1:0-8379 GCA_049696955.1 Candidatus Sulfotelmatobacter sp.
GTCTGTTCCAGCATGGCTGTATAGGCTAATCCTATCAAGGCTTTGGCTCGGCCGCGGCACTTTGTGTCGCACGAAAGTATCAGTGGGAGCAGCGGGCTTTTCTTATACTTCGTTAAAAGAATCAAAAAACCGCCTCTTGCCTTTTTTTACGTTTCCCTTCTAATTCTTCTAGTCAAACGATTTACTAGTGCTTATTATCGGTTGCTCATTCCCTGGTGTATGCCGGGCGATGGGTTCGTAAGGCAGGTTGACGTCTTGAGTAGGGTCGTAGAAACAGCGTCGATGGTCCGGGGCTCCAGAAGTTCTCGCCGCAATATCTTCGCGTGGCGTTGAACTCGAGGAGTCTTTTGCTTTGGGGCAATTTCTGCGCCGCTGATGGACGCAACCGAGTTCCACCGTTTTTCCGAAGGGGGCGTTCCGGTTCGCCGGAGCAACAATAAAGGAGATTCGGGGAATCAATTCTTCACGACAGTGAAAGGAGTTTTCCGTGAGAGAGAAGGGAACAGTGAAGTGGTTCAACGGGGCGAAGGGATACGGGTTTATCCAGCGCTCCACGGGGGAGGACGTTTTCGTACATTTCTCGGCGATTCAGGAGAACGGTTACCGCTCGCTCAACGAGGGTGAAACCGTGGAGTTCGATCTGCTCAAAGGCCCCAAGGGCTTTCAGGCGGGCAACGTCGTCCGCGCCTAATCTGCTGCCTGCGATTTCATACCCTCCCGCTCGGGAGGGTTTCTTTTTGCGTGTGGGGAATTTACAAAGCGGCGGTGAGCTGGGTTCCGGTTACGAGCTACTTGTGGTCGATGCGATCTTTGATCCTGGAGACAAATTTCGGGGTATGGCTTTTCATTAGTTGCTCAATACCGGGCCTGAACTCATGCCACAGGTTAATCCCCGCATCGTTGCCGACTGTCGAACCAAAATCGCCAAATGGCTCGCCTAACGACCGCCTCCAAGAGGGACGCGAGGCAGTAGCCGCAGCCATCGAACCCAGCGTCCGCAGCAGGTATAACGTATTCAGCCTGGTCTTTCCGAATTCATCGCGCCTGACAAAAATCCGCGAACCTGCATACGTCGCCCTACCCATCAAACTGTTGCTGCTCGAAGAGCGATAGCTCGATTGCTGATTCAGCAGCACTGACGAATTTAAGTACTGCTTAAGAACATTGTTCGACTCTCTTTGATTGGATGCGGCCTTCTCAGGAGCGGCGAAACCGCCTTGACGCATCACGGTCACTCTGCCGCCCATCGCGCCGAATTTTAAAGCAGAGCGAGCTTCCTCAAAGAACACATTGGATTTCTGCACGGGGGTTACATCTCGAAAGGAAGGGGCATCAGGAAAGGATTGACACAGGCTTTGGCATACCGTCCAGAATGTAGCCAGCAACACACACGCAACGACCCAGAAGGGTGCAAGTCGCTTTACCATACCACAGCCCCGCAAACGCCAAGCCCTACTATCCGCCTGACGACTCTCTCTCTATTAACCCGACCTTAGCACTCCACGCAGCCTTATTCTGAGCAAGACTGCTCATCAATTGGAAAACATGAGCCGTTTTGAACAGACGGAGTAAGAGCACGGGAAACGTGCGGCAGCGGGTAAATGGCTAGAAATGTTTTGGCGGGATGTGCTTTGGCTTGGAGCTACGGATTTCGAAAGACTTGATTCGTTCCGATAGCTGTTTCGATTCTTCGACTAATTTCTCAGCCTGAGTGATCAAACGAACAATGTTCTTGTTCAGTTCTTCGATCTTGCACCGCAAGAAGGCCGAGTCTTCGTCACTTTGCAAACTAGGGAGAATCTGCGCGCTGTTGAGCAGCATTGAACCACTCCAATGAAACTGACAGGTCCGAGGATCGGATGTTACTCCGCCTCCTCGGACCAACAACTCCGTGTAGCTCTTATGCTGCTACCAGAACGTCGTGATTCTGGACGGTCGAGGTGACAACGTCAAAGGTGTGGACCTGGGGTGTTCCCTCGATAAACTTTGCCAGCGTCTTCAACACTTGCGGATAGGCATTGGTGTTGTAAGCGTCGGCATTGTTCTTGTTATCCCACAGACTGATTGCGGTTACATCTACTCCACCGGGACCAGCGAATGTGATTTCATCTTTGAAACCATTCTGTTTACGAAGCAAGGGAAGGATGTCCTTCTCAAAAGTTCGCGTGTAATCGGACAGCATATTAGATTTCAGATGAATCGAGACATTGCGTGCAAACATAGGCAACCTCCTTAGGGTTGGGGTTGCTAAGAAAGACAACTTCAGATGGGCTGACTTAGTTCAGGAAACCTGAAATGAGGAGAAGGTGATGACCACCTCAATTACAACCCTAGTCTTATGTGGTTGAACTGTCAAACAGGGATTGGCCCACTCTCGCTTCCAATCCGTCGTCATTCGAGATGACGGGCGGCCCCCATTGTTCAGGAGTCCTGGAACTGGACGAACTGCAGATCGACGGTTAGCCTTATGGAGTATGCCGTGATCTTGTGAATCGAATCACAGTTCCATTCCGCAAAAAATCTCAGACGCGACTGCACAATATCGGCGGCCGAGGATCAAAAACGGAATCCGACACAGAATAGTTTGGAGCGAACATGCCCGGTGCCCGTCTATTACTCAGCGTTGTATTCGTGAGCGTATTTGCAGCAGCACAGTCAACAGAACCTCCGCAGAACGACGGCCCAACAAAGGTGAGCGATTCCGCCGTCTGGCAGATACCGCCGCAGTTCATGGCGACCGCCCACGCCGCCTGCGACAAATCATCCTCCTCCTCCGGCGCCGTCCAGTGCATGATCGCTAAAATGCAAAAAGCTGGAGCACCTGCCGCCGGCGTCGACTTCACCCGTGAACTCTACAAGCAGAGCCACGGCGAGTTCGGCATTATGACCGGATTCCAGCCCGAAGGCTCCGTTGCCTTCGCATGGATCACATATCCTCTTCGCGCCAACACGAACTACGGTCTTCTGCTGGTCAACGGACGCCCCCCCATCATCAACGTCGAAGACTTGAAGCTGCTTGATCGAAAAGCCATGGAACAGAGCACCCAGTTTCAGAATCTCAAAAACCAATTCCCGAAAGTGGAGTTATTTCCAGGGGATCGCGATGGCAAGATCTGGCCCAATTCGCAAGCCGGCCCCAACGGCGGAATTCAGTTCGTAGTGGGTTATCCCTTGCTTAACGGATGCCACGCCTGCGAACACGTCAGTTTCGCCATCTTCACCTGGAATCTCGACGCCCAAGGTAAATTCCTCGGTACGACATTCGTGGGGATGACCCCGCCGCCGCTGCAATAATTGTTTCGGGGGTGGCCCACTCTCGCTTTCAATGCATGCGAGGCTGCCCCACCAGAAAAGGAAACGAAAAACCAAAAGGCGCAGCAATGAACGTCCTAAACTTCAGGAAGCCCGAAATCAAACGATCCTTACGACTTCTTTATAACTTTCACAAACACCATCGGATCAGTTTCCGCATCGAACCCTTAACCTCAAATACGTGCCGCATCGCGGCGGCTAACTCCCAAGAGCGGGGCCCATCCGAATGGCTAAAACGGTGTTGGTAGTTGATGACAATGTGATTCTCCGTCGAGCACTCTGCCAGTTATTCACGCCTGAGACGGAATTTGAGATATGCGGCGAGGCCGAGAACGGACAAGAGGCAATTGAAAAGGCTCGGGAGTTACGCCCCCACATAATTCTGATGGATTTTTCGATGCCCGTGATGAATGGTTTGGACGCGGCCCGCGCTCTGAAAGAGTTAATGCCTACGGTGCCAGTGGTCATGTTCAGCGAGTACAGTGATGTGTTTGCTGATAATGAAGCTTTCGCCGTGGGAATCTCTGGGCTGGTCTCCAAGACCGACCACTTTTCGGTATTGCTCGACACGATGCGCCGTTCATGCGGATTAGCCACCGCTTGAATCTTGTGTATTCGACTGATGCTTGAGCTTCCAGTGTTGGTAGCAGATTCCGAAGGTCACTCCGCCAACATAAAGCGCCGCAACACGCCTAGCCTGTCGGGTTCTCGTGAGCAAAATGGACCAGCAAAACTCAACATCTCTCTGCATAATTGATCAGATGGAATGTCATACGGTTTGAGGTAGGAGGGAATATGTTCGGTTATGGCTTATTGGGAACAATCGTTGTAATAGCGCTCATCGTTCTTGTCGTGCGCGCCCTGTAAAAACTCGATGCTCTGGACGCGATTCGTACCGCGTCCAAGGGCATTCTTTTGATAATCCTGTGGGGGCTGGCCCACTCTCGCTTCCGATCCATCCGAGGCTGCCCCACTCGTTGCGGTTTTCGACGTGTCAGAGCAAGGTCCCCGATACGTTTACCCTTGTCATTCCGACCGGAGTCGGAGTGGAGAAACCTGCTGTTTGTTGCGCATATAAGTTTTTATGGTGATGAAGTGAAGATATCCAGCGCCGTAGTAGCGATGCAGTCTGGTTGGCAACCCTATCACAGAAATTCAAGCATTGTCTGTGACGAGCGAACCAGGAATCGAGGTCCGGTGCCCACTCGTCGAAAACCGCGACGAGTGGGCAGCCTCAATCGGGATGGCGGGCGGGAAAGCCCCCAGATGTTCACCGCAGTTCCACCGACACCAAATCTCCGTCCGACAGACCGCCGGGCTTGTAGTTCACCGATACAGAGCGATCACTCCACGCGCAAGAGAACGAATCGGCGCCGATCAGTAGCAGCGACTTGTAATCGGGGGTGCGCAGTTTCAGAACTCTTCCGCCGGAGGAGACGGTAAGCACTGCGGCGGGAGATTTTGAGCAGTCCACTCCTACCAGCCGTCCCTGGAAAAACTTTGCCGGTCGCTTGTCCCCGGCGCTGGGCGAAGTTTGCTCTGCCGCGGCGCGTTTGGCGGCGTCCTGATCGAGCACATCAAATGGAGAACTCTGCGGAGAAAATTTCGGAGTATTCGAAGCCGCCGAGAGTCCATACTTCTGCTGGTTGGCCAACTGGCTCAACTGCTCGCGCGCTTCGGCCGCTACCTGCGGGTTGCCGCTGCTTTTCAAACGTTCCAGCAACGTTCGCGCGGCGTCCCATTTCTTGTCTTCAATATGAATTTGCGCCAGGTGGTAGACATATTCCTGGTTGCGCGGGCTGAGTTGGATCGCGGCGCGCTCCGCCTGTAAGGCCGCGACCGGGCCGCCGCCCACCATGCGCGCCATCGCCAGCAGATCGTAAGCGTCGGCGAATTCCGGATACCACTCCAGCACCGCGCGCAGATCCTGCATCATGTTGGGCAGTCCCTGGATATCGGCGTGTCGAGCGTTCGAGATGCGGTATTTCAGTACCGAGACGTAATAACGAATCCACATGTCACGCGGGTTGAGGGCCGCGGCATCGCTTAGTTCTTCGGAAGCCGCATCGAACTCGCCGTGCTGCAGGTGGTCCCAAGCCAGAGCGCGATGGGCGATTTCGTTGCCGCTGGCGGCGATCAACTGGCCTTCCGGCATGTCATCCTGCTGGGGACTCTTCTTGTCATTTTTCCTGGCGTCTGCTTTGTGCGGATTGGGCAGGCCAGGAGGATTGGCCAGCGACTGCAACTCCTGCAAGCCAACTGCGCGGCGCTCCGGAATCCTGGTCTTGATTTCAGCCGCGTAGGCGTGAGCATCGGTTTCGCGCATTGGCGTAGCGATGATCGCGCTATCTTCCGGGCTCACCGGCACGGGAAACTGATATACCTGCGGCGGATTCTGTGGTGGATCTGGCTGCTTTGACTGATCGAGTGCTGTGAACAGAGGCGTGAGCGAATGGAAGTAAGCTTTTACCGCTTGGTCGAATTGCGCGGGTGTTACGCCATAGGCTTTCTGAATGGCCTGTTCCACCGGCATGTGCTGGTTCTCGACCAGGTCAAAGTAAGTGCCGGTTTCCGGCAGCTTTTTCTCATGCAGCAGGTAATGAATTGTTATCCACGACTGGGCGTAGAAGAGCGTGTGGTGGGTGGCTTCGTTGTACGTAGAGGTGTCATGCTTCAGGGTGAGCAGATCGGGCAGCGCGAGCCAGACCTGGCCACTGAGTAACTCAGTAAGCGACTTTGGCGGATTGCGTAGCTCGTGCTGGTTCTCCAGCAGATCCTCGCTGAACAGGTTGTTCAATTCAGGATCGCCGCCGATTTCAACTTGCCGGTTGTCGAGGCGGGTCGAGCTGAAATATTCCGCCAGGCCTTCGTCGAACCATCCTTCGACCGGGGGATAGTTGTAGTTCAGCAGCAGATGGGCGAAGTCGTGGGCAACGGCGCGCCAGGGCTCCACTTCAAACATATTGAGAACAATGAAATTCTGGTCTGTGCCGGGGACGAAGAAACCAGGAACGCTGATGGGTTGCCCTTGCCGGAGCGGTGCGGTCTGGTAATAGTCTTTGTCGTTCTTGAAGGCAAGAATGGTCAGCGGCAGGGGTTCGTTGAGACGATCTTTCATCAGCAGAATGGCGAAGACTGACCGCATCTGCTCGAAGCGTAACGCAACTTCTTTCCCTCTTTTCTCGCCAGCATCGGTAATGACAGTGAAGTGCGTGGAGTGAATTTCGAGCCAGGGCGACGGCTCGGTTTCGCGAGCCGATGAAAGAATGCCCAAAAGCATCACGGTGAGCAAAACAGCGGGGATAGGACGAGTGCGGGCCATGCGCATTCCGCCTGGGACGCGGGTAATAGAGAAATGCTAACACGCAATCAGCAACGCAGCGGCGGCAACTGGAACGGTGGGGATATCTCTACTCCGGCAGCCCCAGCCGGCGCGTCAGATCCGCGTAGCGGGGGTCGGAGCGGATGGAGTCGAAGGCGGGATAGCGAATCGCGAAAATCAGCTCATCGTCTTCCTCCGCGAAGGCTTTTTCCAGCGACTCAAAAGCCTTGTTACGATCGCCCGCCAATGCAAATGCTACGGCGATGGCTGCCATATTGTCGTGCGGATTGGGAGCCACGAGCACCAGCTGGCTGTAGCCTTTTGCGTCAGGACTCCAGGATCCCGATACAGGCGCGAATTTGCGGAATTCGCTCTCTGCATCGGCGAAGTGGCCGGTCGTCGCGTAGAGCTGCGACAACTTGTAATGCGCTGGTTGGAAGGCTGGATCGCGTTCCAGCACTTTCTGGAACTGGGCAAGCGATTCGGGGTAGTGGCCAGCCACCATCAACGTCACCGCGTAATTCGTATTAACGATGGAAGATAGCGGATCGAGCGACAACGCGGTGCGGAATTCCGCCAACGCTTGATCAATACGCTTTTCAGGAATGAGATAGCTGAAAGCGTAAAAATAATGCGCGGTGGCGCTATTGGGATTGAGTTCGATTGCGCGGCGGAACTCCGGCTCCGCTTCGCTCCACCGCCAACCCATGGCAAGAGCGCCGGCTCGGGCGGTATGGGCCTCGGGCAGCGAGTCATCCAGTTCGAGCGCCTTGCGGCTGGCCTCGTCCGCCAGCAGACGCGCTTGCCGCGGGGTGATGCCGATGCCGTAACTCGAGGCGACATTATAGGTATCTGCCAGTCCGGTGTAGGCGAGAGCATAGTTAGGATCGGCCGCGATGGCCTGCTGAAATAAATCGATACTTTTTTTCAGCCCATCCTGAGTTCGCCCATACCACAGCTGGCGGCCTTCCAGATAAAGGCGATAGGCTTCCGGATTCGTTGTTCCCGCACTCCCTAGCTTTTGCGTTGCCTTGGCGGGATCGGTGCGGTGCAGGCTGGCGGAAATATCGCGAGTAATCTCTCCTTGCACCTGGGTGACGTCCGCCGCTTTGCGCTCATAGCGCGAACCCCATAGCTCGCTGCCGTCAGCAGTATCGACCAGATCGGCTTGCACAGCCATCTCATCACCGTGTTGCGTGATGCGCCCCATGAGAACCGCATCCACTTGCAGCTTTTGGCCAATCTCTCGCGGATCTTCCTGGCTTCCTTTAAAACGGAAGACGGTGCTGCGCGCCATCACTTTCAGGTCGGGGAGCCTCGATAGAGTACCGATCAAGCTGTCGGTCAAACCATCGCTCAGGTATTCATTGTTGGCGTCAGCCGTAGCATTCACGAAGGGAAGCACGGCGATCGAACCGACATTCCGCGTGACGGACTTGGCACGCAAAAAGTAGGCGGCGGTCACAGCGGCGATCAGCACAATGACCGCAGCCACGGCAACCCATTTCTTTGAGAGATGAGCTTGGCTTGCGGCGGGAAGACTGGCGGAAGATGAAGACGCGGCTGCAACGTTCGTCGAAACGCCGGAGGAGCGTCCAGATTCGAAATCACGTTTCAGCCGCGCCAGATCGGTTCGCAAATCGGCGGCGGACTGGTAGCGCAGGTTGCGGTCCTTCTCCAGAGCCTTGTTAAGGATGCGTTCCAGTTCCGTGGGCATATCCGGATTCAGCCGCACCGCTGAAGGC
>JBAVUV010000306.1:0-2129 GCA_049696955.1 Candidatus Sulfotelmatobacter sp.
CGATGGTTCAAAGCGAACGTGCCAGCCTTCGTCTTCTCGACGTTGGCAATGCGCAGCGCGGAGCAACCTTCACGGCTTTCGCCCTCCACAAGTAAACGCAGATTTTTTCTCGCAACCTGGACCGGCTTTTCGGTGGCTCCGGTATTTTCGTCACGAAATGAAGTGACTTCCGCAAGGTATCGGGTGCTGCCATCGCGTTGAGCTACCGATACGTTCAATCCGCGCTGGCGGTAGCCCGGGATCGCCAGGTAGATGTCCAGATTCTGAGTCGCGGGGTCAAACCATTCGGCGAGGGCCTTCGAAGGCGGCGCGGGATCGGCGTCCGGGACATCGAACAGCAGACCGTCGGGAAAAATACCAGAGGCACGGGAGACCACCAGCTGACCTTCACTCAGAAGTTCCTGGTTGATGACCAATTCATTAAAGCCCCAGGCGCAGAACTTGAGTGCCTGCAGGCGAAAATTCAATGTGTCTTCGATGAACCTGTCTTGCGTCTGCAGATGCTGAGGAGTGAGAAAGGTCCCCTTGGTCCAGATGACAGGTTGCAATTGCTTCATAGAATCGCCGGGTTCGCGCGGCTTTTCCCGCGGCTGCCCACAATAACAATTATTCTGCCAGGAAGCAAAGGCAATCCGAACCGGTTCACTCTGACAATTTTAATTTAGCGCGAAGCTCGAAGGGGAAAGATTAACTGGCGGCGGCATTCCGACTCGCAAGTCTCTCTGTCGCGGAGGTTAGTTGCGATCTCGACGGATTGCTACTGCGCGCCAAACGGTGGTTTCAGCAATCCGTCCATGAACTCCAGCCATTCCTTGTTCATCATGCGCCGTTTAAAAGAGTTGCGGGAAAAGACAGCCAGGCCGAAATCTCCGCGGGCGCGGCTGAGCACCATCTGGATTTCATCGCACATTTCTTGTGGAACCGAGTTCTCGTCTTCAAGTTTTTCCAGGAGTCTCTCGAGCAGTTCGAACATATCCGGGGCTGACGCAATCAGGCTGGGATCAACCTCCGGTTCCATGGACGCGACGGTTCGGCCAAATTGATCCATCACCCGTGATTGTTTCTGCGGATCGATTCTCCACATTCCCGGGGTAACTTTTTTCTTTGCCATCGGTTGCACCTCTTTGCTGCGCGTCTCTATTGCACTTCAGCTCTACAAGAGCCCGCCGCTCTATCTATCGGCTATAGTCTAGGATGCCGTTACATCCATCAAGGTTACTGCAGTTACTAGAATGGTGCGTGGTCGAATCGGACAGTAAGATGCACTAACCCTTATATTTACTGCTATATTTACTGCGAATTCCTGGAAGTGGTACATGGAAGCCACATTTCTGTAGGCTGCGCAGACTTTTTCGAGACAGGCGCGGTAGCGGATATGCTCCCGGTCTACACTCAGCGGCACTCAAGTTGCATTCACAGACAGCTTTGCTAGAATGCGGGGCAGCCAAAACGGCGCGAGGTGCTGCGATGCCAATGCAGGTCTGTATGGGCGCGACGATGATGTGCAGCTTCGGCATGGCACCGAGTTCGCTGGTAGTGCTGCCCACCAACAGGGTATTCACCAGTGAAATGCCCGACGCCAACATTATGGACAACATTCCGATGGTTAACATCATGCCGTTTGGCATGTGCATGTCGCCAGCGAATCCAATGGTAGCGGCTGCCACAGCCGCCGCTATGGGCGTGCTCACTCCAATGCCGTGCATTCCAGCGACCGTCGCTCCCTGGGTCCCCGGGGCTCCCACCGTAATGCTGGGCGATATGCCTACGCTGGATAATACCTCACAGCTGATGTGCATGTGGGGCGGAGTTATTACGTTTGTCGATCCGGGAGAGTTTACGGTAATGGTGCCGTAGCCTCGCGTAAGAGAATGCGGAAAGGAATCGCATGCCAGGTCCGCTTGGGTCACCAACCAACAGTCCGATCCCTGATACTGACACCTCGGCCCTCACCCAACATCGGCCATCGGTTCCCCACAACGGCGATTCGCGATCGGGACTGAGCAAGGGCGACAGCTTTTCGGAAAAGGTTTATTTCCCGGTGACCGCGTATATGGCGACAGGTTACCGCAAGGCGCTTTATAGACTCGCCAGCGATGACCAGGGCCGGTACATACTGGAAACTTGGC
>JBAVUV010000307.1:0-3069 GCA_049696955.1 Candidatus Sulfotelmatobacter sp.
CCAAATTGAAGAAGGCGTGGTGCGGATTGAGTTGCGCGCCGAACGGGCCGAAAGAATCGACGTAGATCTGATACTCAATGACAGCTCCGCCTTGTGCGTCAGCAATCCGCCAGCGGCTATCGTTTAACTCTTGCACCGGGAGCGGACGTCCAGAGCGATCTTTGGCGCGCAACCAGTTCACATATTGCGCGAAGTCGCGCACTTGATAAAGCGCGTTCCAGACGGGAAGCTGCAAGTCGCGTTGCGCGGATCCTTCCGGCAGAATGATCTGAACCTCCACGAGATGTTGCTCGGGATTTGTGAGGGAGACGGTGTAGCCGGTTATAGCGGAGGCGGGGATCGACACCACACACACAAGCAAAATCAGGCAGGCCGGAAGATATGCCAGTGCGCGGGTGAAAGCGGAAGGCTTCATCGGTTGCCCGCTGCGCTTGCGGAATCGATAGCCGCAGCATCGGCCTCTAGCGCCCGCAATCTCGCCGGCAGCTTTTCGTAGATACCGCCGAATCCGCCGTTGGAAAGAATCGCTACAACATCTCCTGAGCGCATTTCGGGGGCGATGGTTTCGACGATCTCGTCGGCATTTTCGATCAAACGGGCACGGCGGCCGTGGTTTTGGATATCCGCTGCGAGCTCCGGCAACTCCAGGCGCTCATTTTCTGGAACGACCTCGGAGCGGAAAACGCCGGCGACAATAATTTCGTCGGCAACCGCGAGGCTTCGCGCGAGATCAGCTTGCAATACGCGGCGCCGCAGAGTGTTGGAACGCGGCTCGAGAATCGCCCACAGGCGCGCTTCTGTATAGCGCGCGCGCAAAGCTTTTAGAGTACCCGCTATCGCGGTGGGATGATGCGCGAAGTCGTCGATGATGGTGATGCCATTTACTTGCGCTTTTACTTCAAGCCGGCGCTTTACGCTCTTGAATGTCTTGAGGGCGGCGGAGATTTCTTCTCTGGAAACTCCGTACGCGAACGCCATCGCGGCGGCGGCGGTTGCATTCCAGACGTTGTATTCGCCGGCCAGGAGGAATTCGAAATCAGACCAGAGACGATTTTCGTGCAATACCGTCCAGGAAGTTTTCCCGGCTTTCAATTTTAGATTCGTGATTTTCCAATCCGCCACCGCGCCGGAGCCGTAACGTTCCACCGGGCTGAACGCCTTGTTCAGGCAACGCTGCAGGCTGGCGCTTTCAGTCGCATCGCCGGTCGCGCCGTCGAAAGCGATGATCCGTCCCCGGCGGGGGATCAGATTCACCAGGCGCTTGAACGCGGTCTCGACGGCATCGAGGTCTTTGTAGATATCGGCATGGTCGAACTCGACGGAGGTGAGGATGATCGCGTCGGGAAAGTAATGCAGGAACTTCGGTCCCTTGTCGAAGAAAGCGGTGTCGTACTCGTCGCCTTCCAGAATGAAATGTTTTCCTTGTCCGAGATGAAAACTCGAGCCAAAGTTTTCTGCGATTCCGCCAACCAGAAAAGATGGTTGCATGCCTGCAGTATGAAAGATCCACGCCAGCATGGAGGTGGTGGTGGTCTTTCCGTGAGTACCGGCGACGACGATCACTTCCCTGCCGCGCAAAAATTCGTCGTGCAGCAATTGGGGGAGTGAACAAAATGGGATGCGCTGGTCAAGAATGCGTTCGAGCTCAACGTTACCGCGCGAAATTGCATTGCCCACGACTACCAGATCGGGGACAGGATCGAGATTACGCGCGTCAAACGGCTGTGCGACGGGGATTCCTAACTCTTCCAGAAAATCTGACATGGGTGGATATGCGGCGGCGTCCGATCCGGTGACGCGAAAGCCGCGCTGCTTCAGCATTCCGGCCAGAGAAGCCATCGCAGTGCCGCAGATACCGATGAGATGAATGTGCTTATTTTCGTCCATGATTTATTGCCGGGAATTACTCTCTGGTATTGCTGTTACGGAGGCTTCCAAAATCTTAAATGTCACTTGCCCGTTACGCACGATCAACTCAGAGTGTACCCCGATAGGGAGCGTGATATTTCCGTGCGTGACGTGACCTGATCGCACGCCATAGGCAACTGGAATTCCCAAATCGCCCACGATGCGCAGTACGACTTCCTGCAGTTTGTAGCCTTGATTTGCGTGTTGGAGGCAATCGCGCATCTCGCCGAAAATAATGCCTTGCACATCGTTCAATTTTCCCGCCAGCTTTAACTGCATCAGCATGCGGTCGATCTGGTAAGGCTTCGCGGCGACGTCCTCTAGAAATAGAATCGTACCGGCAGTCTTGATCTCATACGGAGTTCCCAGAGAAGCGACCAGAATGGAAAGACAACCACCATAGAGAACTCCGTCCGCTGTGCCATCAACCAATCCAGAAACCCCGGAAAGAGCGTCTGGATCGAGTTCCCATGCTGAGTTGCCAGCAAGCGCCGCCAGCCAGGATGCCAGATGAACCCCGCCGGCATGAGCCCAGTCTTTCGCGACCATGGGTCCGTGAAAGGTGACCAAGCCCATGGCATCGCAAAAATAAGTGAGGAGCGATGTGAGATCGCTGTAGCCGATGAAAATCTTGGGTTGCGATTTGATCTTAGTCAGGTCCAAGGCCTGCAGCAGGTAGTTCGAACCGTAGCCTCCACGGGCGCAGACGATGGCTTTCACATCCTCGCGCGCGAACATTGCTTCCAGTTCGCGAGTACGGCGTTCGACAGATCCGGCGAAGTAAAGATCCTGATCGAAGATAGAGTCGAAATAGAATGGCTTGTAGCCCGCGCTGCGAAGGGCTTCACATCCGGCCTCGAGATCAACACGCTTAACATTGCTGGCGGGCGCCACGATACCAACGGTATCCCCTGGCCTGAGAGCAGGCGGCTTCACGCGTGGAGTTGAAGGTAATGACATGAGTCAGAAATCTATTCGGAAAAAATTTTGCCAATTTCAGGCGAGGTCAACAGTCGCCGCCGCCCTTAGGACGGCGCCTTTAAGATGGCTCTATTGAACTCCTAACATACCATCACTTAGAAAAAAGTTTCCCTCACAAACCAGGCGTGCTGCGCCGCGCAGGAAGACCTGTTTCCCCTCCTGCCGTACCATCTGAACGCC
>JBAVUV010000308.1:0-1892 GCA_049696955.1 Candidatus Sulfotelmatobacter sp.
CTGGAGCCCTCATCAACTTGAAACTCAGCTTTTCAGCGCGTGTAGCCCTACTGACCGTGTCAATCTTATGCTCCGCGGCCTTTTGCGCAAGTCAAAGCGCCCCGCAGCCTCAAACATCAGACCCTGCCCAATCCGCTCAATCACCAACAACCAGTTCCTCGAGCCAGGATAAGCCCGGAGATCAACCGTCTGCCCAAGGTACTTCTCAGGTTCCAAGTACTCCGGTCCCACAAGATTCAAAGAAGAGCAAAGACGACCGGATGTTTTACGTAATGCCGAACTATTTGACAGTAGATAGTCAATCGCAAGTGAAGCCGATCTCCTGGAAAGAAAAGTTCGCCATTTCGGCGAAAGGCTCCTTCGACCCCTATGAATTTACGGTCGTCGGTATTGTGGCGGGTATCCGGCAAGCGGAGAATTCCTTTCCGGCGTTCGGACAAGGAGCGCAGGGATACGCGAAGAGGTACGGAGCGGCTTTCGCCGATCAGGTGGATGGCAATATTATGGTGGGCGGCGTTTACCCCTCGATCCTGAAAATCGATCCTCGCTATTTTCAGCTGGGCAGGGGCTCGTTCCTGCACCGCTTTGGCTATGCCATCGACCGCATTTTCATCGCTCGAACAGATTCGGGGGCTCACATGTTCAACGTTCCCGAGTTTGCCGGCAACGCAACGGCGATCGGTATCTCCAATGTCTACTATCCCGCAGCCAACCGCAGTGTTTCGTCGAATTTGTCAGACTGGGGAACGCAGATGGGCATCGACGCCTTCGGGAACGAGCTAAAAGAATTTTGGCCTGATGTTCATCACTATTTGCAGAAGAGACAGGAGCGCCGACTAGAGAAACAGCGGCAGAAAGCACCCAACTAACCCTCCCAATCTGGATTCCACCCGTACCTGATTGTGCATCCGGTGTGCATCCAAACGCCGTTTCATACAGTCCAACGGTGGGTAGCTGGCAGGAAATGAATTGAAAGCACAGCCGATAAATAGGGATGTGGAGGAGAATTTGAAGGCGACTCGATTATTTTGCATGGCGATAGCGCTCACTGGAATGTTAACGGCGTCTGTTCAAGCTCAGGAATTGGCAAGCGCGCGAGAACAATCCCGAGAAGGAACCCTGGCATCGGGTGTAGACGCCGTTTCGCAAAACGACTTTTTGCAAAACCAGGACCCACCGCGAACCACCACGACCACGGATGGAAAATCCTCTCTGCCCGACGCGCCGAAGCCCGAGGTCAACCCTTCAACCCCAGGGAATCCCAATGACCAGTCTGGTAAACAACCGAAGAGAATTCTGGGGATCATCCCCAATTACCGTGCGGTCAGCGCCAACGAACATTTGCCTCCGTTAGATTTCAAGGGTGCGCTCTGGCTGGCAACTCAGGATACGTTCGATTACTCGGATTTCATTTTCGTAGCGGGGCTGGCAGGAGTTGATATGGCTGGTAGGTCCCAGCCGTCCTTTGGGCACGGCGCCGAGGGTTACGGTAAATACTACTGGCACGTCTTTGTCGATGGTGCCATAGAGAATTACATGACGGAAGCCATCATCCCCGTGGCAACGAAGGAAGACCCGAGATACTACACCATGGGTAAAGGCGGATTCGTTAAGCGGACAAGCTATGCGGTAAGTCGCCTGTTCATCACCCGGACCAACTCTGGTGGGCGCACCTTCAATCTGTCGGAGATCGTCGGGGCCGGAGCGGCCGCGGGCATTGGCAATGCGTATTACCCGTCAGAAGCCAACCCGTGGGTGAAAACCTACCAACGTTGGGGAACGCAGGTGGGATTGGACGGAGTGTTCAACGCGCTAAAAGAGTTCTGGCCTGACATCAATCAGGCGGTATTTCACGGAAAATACTAATTCCGCCTTAGCGATGAGGCAAATCG
>JBAVUV010000309.1:0-2611 GCA_049696955.1 Candidatus Sulfotelmatobacter sp.
GAAAGCCGGAAGTCCTAAGACGTCTCTACTGCGCCGCTTTCACTTCGTTCCAGATTTCGTTGTACTTGGCGCGCCGCGGCACATTCTGCCAAAAATAAAGTCGCTTCTGATAATTATCGACGTCGTCCAAGTGCAGTCCTTTCACTTCTTCAGGAGTCATAAACTGCGCTGCCTGCGGATTTGCCGGAGTGTAACCGGTCACGTCGGTTATCTTTTTCTGTGTCTGCGCCTCAATCATGTATTCGAGAAATTCATGGGCAAGATCCTTGTTCTCGCTGCCCGCTGTGATCATCAAGTGATCGATCCAGCCGGTCGTATTCTCTTTGGGAATCGTTTCGCCCACCGGAAAATTAATCTTGCGCAACTGATTGGTCATCAGCGGCCATCCCATCGAGGCGACGATTTCATGATTCTGAAACAGGTTTGTTAACTCACCGCCGGTCGACCACATCTTCCGAATATTCGGTTTCAACTCCAGCAACTTCTTCTTCACCGCTTCCAACTGTTCATCACTCAGGTTGTAAAGCTGTGACGGCTCGGGCTTGTCATATCCGAGAACCTGCGCCGCCATATAGATCGTCGAAAGATCGTCCCACACGGAAATCTTGCCGCGGTATTTCGGATCCCACAACACATTCCAACTGTCAGGCGGCTGCGCGAAAACCGTCGTGTCATAGATCAGCGGATCCGGTCCCCACATAAAAGGCACTCCATAAACCTGGCTCTTCATACGCACCAGCGGCAGGGAAGTAAGTTGTGCCGAGAGTTGTCCGTAGCTCGGAATCTTCGTCAAATCCAGCGGGGCCGCCAGTCCCGCCGAGGCAATCGACGTGGCCACATCGCTCGACGGCGAAATCACATCATAGTTTCCGGCGCTGCCACCCCGCAGTTTGGCAACCAGTTCGTCGCTCGATCCCATGTAGGACGCCGTAATTTTGCAGTGATGCTGTTCCTCAAAAGCCTTGACGAACGAAGGATCGGCGTAACCCTCCCACACCAGCAGATTCAGAGTTGGAGTCTTCTTCGTGCAGGAACCGGTAAACGCCGTAATCGTTAAAAGCGTCACTAGTACCACCGTCCGCACTATCACCGGCCGTCGGAAATCCATATTCCCTCGCAGTTTCGTAACGACCTTGCCCGACCCGCCGGCAACACCAAGAAGATGCGATTCAGAAAGTCGGCGGCGTATTTACCCACAACAGTAAAGTCTCAGTCCGCCCCGGATTTCTCCAGTGATGAGGAGTCGCGCTCTCAAAATAAAAACTGTCTCCGGTCTTCAGCAGGTACTCTTCCTTCTCCAACGTGATCGTCAATTGACCGCGCAACACGTAGAGGAACTCTTCGCCCTCGTGTGTGTAAGAATCGCCGCTGCCCGCATCGGGCGCCACCCGAAACAGATGTGGCTCCATCACCGTGTTTCCCCAGGCCAGCAACTCCATCCGTACACCGGGCCCGGCTTCCAGAACCTTCCTTTGCGCGGGACGTACTTGCCGTGTGCTGGCGTCCGTGGCGTCGAAAAAATCCAGAATGTTGGTCTTATAAAATCGCGCCAGCTTGCGCAGTGTTCCCACCGACCCGCTCATTTGCGAGCGTTCCAGTGCGCTCAAGAATCCCACCGAGATCCCAACTCCACGTGCCACCTGGGCCAGGGAGAGCTTTTGCTTCGCGCGCAACTGCCGCAAGTGCGATCCAATGGCCCCCGCATTCCCGTTTGCTGCCGGAAGTGCCCGGCCTTCGCGCCGTAGTAATTCCACAATCGCCGCCGCGTTCAACCCGCGGACCTTGCGGAGAAACCGCGCGCGCTTCAAAAGCTTGACATCGTGGGCTGAATAGAGCCGGTATTTGCTCTCCGTGCGCCGCGGACGCGTCAGACCCAAACTCTCCCATGACCGGATTACGGAAGGCGAAACGCCGACACGCCGAGCCACATCTCCGATTTTCAAGTAAGGTTCAGCGTCCGACGAGTTCATCGTCCCCCGGCAGGGTATGAAAGTTTTCTATGCGAGGCAGCGCGTTTTTCTCCTTGACAGTACGCGTACCTCTTCTCTAACCTTGCGGGATTATAGCAAGGTTGTGGCTGCACACAAGCTGTCGCTTTCAAGAAAAATCCTTCTGCCAAAGATGCTTGGAGGTTCCATGCCGTCACTCCGCGCCCGATGGACCGCCGTTTGTCTTGCCGTGACGACCCTTCTACTGCTCCCCACAACGCTTCCCGCTCAAGGCACCGGCGGACGAATCCTAGGCCGGATTGCGGATCCCAGCGGCGCTGTTCTGGCGCATGTGAAAGTGGTCGCCACGAATGAAGCGACCGGCGTGAGCCGCGATACCGACAGCAACGATAGCGGGGACTATTCATTTCCCGAAGTTCCCGTTGGCGTTTACTCCCTCAGCTTCGAGTTGACGGGCTTTAAGAAGGATCTTCGCCATGGCGTCTCCGTCGATCTCAACCAGGTCGTCACGCTCAATATGGTGATGCAGATCGGCCGGGCGCAGGAAGTCGTCGACGTCACCGCGGAAGCTCCGCTGGTCGATACTACGAGCACTCAGCTCGGCGCGATCATGGGCTCGCGGGAAGTCTCGAATTTGCCGCTCAACTCGCGCGATACCTACC
>JBAVUV010000310.1:0-1605 GCA_049696955.1 Candidatus Sulfotelmatobacter sp.
GCCATTCTGCGCGTCGTCCTCAATGACAAAGATTACGGTGTCATCCCAGTACGCACTGTGCGAAACGGCATCGACCACGCGCCCAACCGCCAAATCGTTATCGGCGACTGAAGCCTGCGGCGTAGGCTTTCCCGGGCGCGTTCCACCCGTGTGATCATCGGGCAGGTAAAGCAGGATGAACTGCGGCAACTCTTTCGCGCTGCCGCGAGCCTTCACAAACTCACCAAACTCACGCAGAAATTCGTCCGCACGAAGCTGATCGGGATAGTCGATCTCAAAATCCGGATACAGCGGATCGAAATGATCGCGCTGCGCCGCTTTGGTCGCGCGCATGCTCTTGATTCGAGGCACAGCCCACGGCCACGGACTCGGACCGCCACGCGGATTGCCGACATTCGCCGGCAACGGCTCACCGTGCTTGATGTCGGGAGAGGCGCACTCACCAGCAACCCCGGACGGCGTACCCTCCATCGGCGAACTCGCGCGGTCTTCCTTGCACAGAGTGAGAGCCATCATCTCGCCGTAGATGCGATAACTGAAATGATTCTTGGCCAGGTTGTCCCAGAGATATCCTGTTCCGGGATCATCAACATCGGGAATGCCCTGCTCCAGCGGATACTCCTCCGCAACCTGGCCGCTGAAATCATATGTGCGCTCCTTGCTGCGATAGGCGATCGGCCAGGTCTTCTCGTTGTAGTCAGAAGTATCGGAAGCATCAGACCATAAGTGTCCATCGCCGGAAACTTCTCCGCTATCGTAGAAGTTGTCGAGCACTCCAAATTGCAATGCGAGCTTGTGCTCGTTCGGAGTAATCCCCGCTCCATACATAGTGAGTGAAGGATCGCCGTCGCCGGCTGGCAGGTCGCCAAGAATCTGATCGTAGGTGCGATTTTCCTTGAGAATGTAGATGACATGGCGAATCGGATTCTTGCCGCCGGCAAACTTGAACTTGCCGGGGTCGGCATGAAGCAGGTTGTCTTCTTCCACCTGGCGCGTGTAGGCAGCGAGATTATGATCGATGTCCGCGAGAGTCAACCGCTGGATCGAACCGCCAATCAGGGTCGCAATATAGGGATGCGCGTTCGGATGCAACTCCGTCTTCAACGTGGCCTTCATGTTGTTCGGAGTGCTTCCCGTTCCTTTTGCGGTCGCAATCAGAAGGTTGTCATCGGCGACGGCGAGCGCGCTTGGATACCATTCGGTAGGAATGAAACCGATTGGAGATACCTCAGGGCTACTCTCATGTGTATCAAAAACCGCAACAGCGTCGAGCGAAGCACAACCTACAAACAAGCGATTGCCGTCCGGCGACAGAGCAACAGATACAGGGCTGGTGCCCCGATCACTTTCCAGAGCATTCTTGAGATTAACGTGAAACATGCCGCCCACTCTGCCCGGTCTAAGGTCGAGAGCGATGACGGAGTCGAAGTCCGTGTTGCTGAGCGTTACATAAAGGGTATCTTCGCCGGAATCGAGCAGCATTGCAGTCGGATGAATACTTGGAACCGTTACATTCGTACGACCGGGCAGGTCATACCAAGCATCCACTGCTCCCGTGCCCAGATTCAACGCGGCCACCGCGGCCCCATTCCACAAGCTGACCCA
>JBAVUV010000311.1:0-2590 GCA_049696955.1 Candidatus Sulfotelmatobacter sp.
GCTTGCGGCTATCGACTGAGGGCAGCAAACCTTTAATTTTATAGAAGGGAAACGGATTAGGGCAAACGCAGGATGCGGCGTCGTTTCGGTCAGTGGCACATCTAAGTTCAATCTAGGAAGTCGTACCATGGTGAGCGGAATCGAATTCCGTCGCAGAGAGGTTCCAGGTGAAATTGATTTCCCTTAACGTTGCTCGACCGCGACTGGCACTTTACAAAGGTGCAACCGTCAACACCGGTATCTTCAAGAAACCAGTCTCCGGACGGATCGCGCTGCGCAGATTGAATCTGGAAGGCGACCAGCAAGCCGACTTGAGTGTTCACGGAGGCCCTTACAAGGCGGTTTATGCTTATCCCGCGCAGCACTATGAGTATTGGCGGCGGGAGTTGCCGGATATGGATTTGCCGTGGGGAATGTTCGGCGAAAATTTTACGATTGAGGGACTTGGCGAGGAGGACGAAATCCACGTTGGCGACCGCTTTCGAATTGGGTCGGCCACAGTGATGGTCCGGCAGCCGCGCATGCCATGTTATAAGTTAGCGGTCAAGTTTCAACGCGACGACATTCTGGAGCGATTCCTGGCCAGCGGGCGCAGTGGGTTTTATTTTTCCGTGGAACAGGAGGGCGAAGTGGGTGAAGGAGATTCCATCGAACTCGCGGCGCAGAATCCAGGCGGGATTACCATCGCCGAAATGAACCGGCTGTTCGTTCGGGACAAATATAATCACGATTTGCTGCAGAAGGCGATTGCCACGGCCGCTTTGCCTGAGAGTTGGCGCGAATATTTCCTACCTCGATTGAAGGAACCCCGCGCTAATGCCTAGCGCTGGTCTTCTTTATTGCAAGGGATCTTGCCTAAGAAAGGTTATACCTTACAATTCCGAGGAACATGATGCTCGACGCGCTGCATCGTATCGCCAATCACGCCCAATCGTTGACACGGGCGGAAGCACGTGACGTGATGGCGGAGGTGCTTGCGGGGAATTGCACTGACGCGCAGATTGCAGCGCTGCTGGTGGCTTTGCGGATGAAGGGCGAAACGGTGGAAGAGATTGTTGGTTTCGCGGAAGCGATTCGCGCGGCGGCGACTCCGCTGCCGATTTCGGTGGCCGGGGACGCTTCGTTATCCGCAGCACTCGACTTGAGTGGCACGGGCCGGGATGCGCTGGGCGAGCCGTTCCTCGCTGACAGCAGTCTTGTCGATACTAGCGGCACTGGGGGCGATGCGTGCGGAACTTTTAATATTTCGACCGCGACAGCATTCGTGACCGCGGGCGCGGGCGTGCGCGTGGCCAAGCACGGGAACCGAAGTATCAGCTCGAAGTGCGGTTCGGCGGATGTGATGGAAGCGCTGGGAGTGAATATCCAGTTGACTCCGTCGCGTGCTGCGCAATGCCTGCGCGAAATTGGAATCTGTTTTCTATATGCGCCCGATCTGCACTCGTCGATGAAGCAGGTGCAGAAGGTGCGGCGGGAGTTGCGGCTGCGCACCATGTTCAACCTGCTGGGGCCGCTGACGAACCCGGCGCACGCTTCAGGACAAGTGGTTGGCGTGTATGCGCTGGAGATGGTGGAGAAACTGGCCGAGGCGCTCAGCATGCTGGGATTGCGGCGGGCACTGGTGGTGCATGGTCTGGATGGGCTCGACGAGATCACGATTACTGGGCCCACGCGCGTGGCTGAGGCTCGTGGGGGAACGCTCCGGACTTACGAAGTGGATCCGGAAGAATTCGGCTTGGCGAGAGCGACGTTGCAAGATATTTCAGGCGGCGACGCGGCGGAAAACGCGGCGATTGTTCGCGAAGTTCTAAGTGGAAAGAAATCTGCGCGACGCGACGTGGTCTTGTTGAACTGCGCCGCCGCACTGGTAGCGGCTGGGCGGGTCGATCATTTGAGGGGTGGAATTCCCGCCGCAGCGGATGCGATTGATTCTGGCGCGGCGGCGGCTAAGCTGGCAGAATTAGTACGCTTCACAACAAACTGAAGGGATGTAAAAAGCGGATGTCTTGCGTGCTTCGAGCGAGCGGTACGAATTTTGATGTGGATGAATTCCTGAAAACTTCTTCGCTTGACGCTCTAACGGCTTTTCATCGCGGCGAGCTGCAATTTCCAAGCTCGAGCGTGACGCGGAAGAGCGAATGTTCTGGAATGAACGTGAGTGTCAGCACGCGGGAATTTTCCGACTTAAGGGGCCAGATAAAAGACGCTATTGAGTTCCTGTCGAAGAACGATCGAGAACTACGACGTCTCCGCGATTTTGACGGCCTGGAGCGGATGGACCTCGACTTTCCCGTCGAAGATCGCGACGTGGTATACCAGCGTGACGCCTTTCCCCATAAACTTCTGTCGCTGTTGGGAGGGCTGGGCATCGGGCTCATCGTTTCGCGCTACCCGGCGCACTCCGGAGTCGAAAATCAAATTCCCACGCAATAAGAGAATGAGAGACGGGCGAAAGATCCGACTGATCCCGTCGCCCGATTCTTCACTCAGTTATGCAAAGCTGCCACTTACGCCCTGAAAGCCGCGGCCAGCTTGCTTGAGCACCCACTTCACAACTCGCGAGTCGTTGTAGCAGAACCCGAGGTTGTGG
>JBAVUV010000312.1:0-2595 GCA_049696955.1 Candidatus Sulfotelmatobacter sp.
GATAACATCCTTCAAATTTCACAATGTACTTGCGTTTCGTATAAGCCCGCGCCAAACGAATCGCCGACATCGTCGCTTCCGTTCCCGAACTCACAAACCGGACTTTCTGCACGTGCGGAAACGCCGAGATCACCAGTTCAGCCAAATCCGCTTCCGCCGCCGTCGATGCCCCAAAACTCGTTCCGTTACACGCGGCACTGACAATCGCGTCCAGCACATCCGGCGCGGCGTGCCCCAGAATCAGCGGTCCCCAAGATCCCACATAGTCGATGAATTCGTTTTCATCCGCATCCCAGATGTGCGAACCCTTTCCCCGCGCAATGAACGGCGGGTCGCCTCCCACCGAACCGAACGCGCGCACCGGTGAATTCACTCCGCCCGGAATCATGCTTTCCGCACGCTGCTGCAAACGGCGCGACTGCTCCACCTTTCGTGATGTTGTGGATGGCATCGAGGCTCCCATACAAGAAGGATGTAAACGATCCACTGCGACCGATTACTATACCAGCGGCGTTCCCCCGCGAATTAATCAGATATTCATCGTCTCGCCATATTTTTGCAACATCGCCCCGGTAACCTCGGGTCATCAAGTGCCCTTCTAACCGGGAGGGTTATAAAGGACGGCTTCGGGGGCTCCGGGCTGTCCTTTTTTATTTGGAATCATCGCATGTCCGATGCTGCAAATCCGTCGCCCATGCGTGCAAAACTCCCCATTCCGTGGCCCGGCGGCTTCAGATTGCCAAACCATCCGGCCCCATCTGTAACATTCCTTTAACCCGTTCTGCGTAGTCTCATCGCTGATCCAATGGGCCAGTCGACTTCGAAAGTGTTGGCTAACTTGCCGGATTCCATGATATTAACTATAGTTAACATATTGTATATACGGAGGTTAATGCCTGGCTTTTTGTCAATCCTGTTGCTAGCCGGATTCGCCGCGGGATGGAACTCCCAATCGTAGGTGACTTCAGGCACTGAACCGATTTCTCCTCCCGCATACCGTGAAATTATGAAATTGAAGTTCATTTTCGACATCGCGGGCGCCCCAGGATCCAGATTGTCAGCTCCTGCATTCGATCCGCGAGCTGCAGCTAATCTCCTTTTCCCTGCTGTCGTCGTTTGCCTGGTTTTATTGTCGATCACCGCCGCTTGCCCATTCGCCCTCGCGCAGCAGCCCGACGCTCCTTCCTCCGCGAAGGTCTCCAAGCCGCAGCCGGACGCAGTCGACACCTCCGATCCCGAATCCGACCAGGCCCCCGAAACCATGCTCCCGCACTTCCAGGATACGAAGTATTGGCTCTCGGGCCAGGCCAACTTCATCTTCCAGACTCATCCGCCGTTCCCCGCGGCATACAGTGGCCTCCACAGTCTTGGCCCCAACTACGAAAAAGCCACATCCCGCGTCTTAACCCTCTACAGCGGCGTACGCCTCAACAATTCCACCGAACTTCTGGTCGATTTGGAAGAAGCCGGCGGAGCCGCTCTCAGTCAGGGTTTCGGCCTCGCCGGTAATACCGATCTCGATATCGTTCGCAATCCCTTGCTAAGCAAAGCTCCTTACCTCGGCCGGGCCATGATTCACAAGGTGTTTGCTCTGAGCAAAGACAAAGTAGAAAACGATCGCACATTCCTTTCCCTCTTCGACGAACTGCCGCGTCGGCGTTTGGAAATACGATTCGGCAAGTTCACCTTGCCCGACTTCTTCGATCTAAATTCGGTGGGCTCCGATACGCACTTGCAATTCATCAACTGGACTACCGACAACAACGGAGCCTGGGACTATGCCGCCGATACTCGCGGCTACACCATCGGAGCTACCGCCGACTACGAGGACCGCAACTGGGGTTTCCGCTTCGTTGAAGCTCTCATGCCCAAAATTGCCAACGGAATCGATCTTGTGTATCGCCCGTGGCAAGTCCACGCAGAAGACTATGAGTACGAACTACGCCATGGTGTAATCCCGAAAAAGGCAGGCGTAGTCCGTCTACTGGCCTACACCAACTCCGCCAACATGGGCATTTACCGCGATGCGGTGATTCAGTTTCAAGATCATTCGGCTCCGGCCCCGGAACCAGTCCCGGAAATCACCAATCATCCATGGCGCATCACGCGGAAATACGGATTCGGCATCAACCTCGAACAGAATCTCGCCCGCTACCTCACCGCTTTCGCACGCTTCGGCTGGGATAACGGTAAGACCGAATCTTTTGCTTACACGGAAGACGATCAGACTTTCGCCGAAGGACTCGGCGCCAACGGTGCATGGTGGCATCGCAAACAAGACCGCGCCGGCCTCGCGTTCATCTCCAACGCCATCAAGAAAGACCACCAGAATTATCTCGCCGATGGCGGTCTCGGCTTCCTGCTCGGAGATGGCGCCCTAAACTACGGCCGCGAAAACATCATCGAGACTTATTACACAGCCCACGTCTGGCGAGGCATTTACATCGCCCCCGGCCTGCAGCACATCAACGACCCCGGCTACAACCGCGCCCGCGGCCCGGTCCTAGTCCCCTCGTTCCGCCTGCACGTCGAGTTCTAGAGATTCATGTGGGGACAGCCGCCCTCGGCTGTCCTTCGAGCGAAGCTCGATACGCT
>JBAVUV010000313.1:0-5190 GCA_049696955.1 Candidatus Sulfotelmatobacter sp.
GAACACAACAAGATCCAGGGAATCCAGGCCGGCTTCGACGAGGTTGTATGATTCCCGACCTGTCAAGTTGTATCGGGCTTTCAATTCCGCGAAAGTGGAATGCATGTCGGAATCGCAAGGGGAGTTCCCGACGTCCTTCTCCCGCGAAAAATCGGAAAGAACGGTGAACTTGCCTTCCAACCACAACTGCTTGGCCTTGTGGCGCATAATTTTTCCCGAACTCGTTCTGGGGATCGCGCGAGGCGCAATAAGGGAGATCACGGCCACTTCCACGTTGAGGTAATTTCGCACCGCGGCGGCAATCTTTCGCGCGTCCGGAAGCGCCTTGGGATTTTTAGCTTCGGCGACGATCGCCAGCGCAGGTTCGCCCTCTTCCTGAATCTGGAAGGCGGCGACGCAGTTGTGACGGATCAGACCAGATGATTTCTCCACTACGTTCTCAATGTCGTGCGGGTAATAGTTCTGCCCACGGAGAATAATCATGTCCTTGATGCGACCGCAGACGTAGAGTTCGCCGTCGTGGAAGAATCCAATGTCGCCGGTCCGCAGGTAGCCCTCGTCGTAGGGAGTATCGTCCACGAGCCGCGCGCGAAACTGCTTCAGAGTTAATTCGGGATTGTTCCAGTAACCTCGGCACTTACCGCTCCCCGCGACCCAGATTTCACCGGTGCGCTCTGGCTTAAGAGGGAAGTGCCCTTCCGGATCCACGATCTTAACGTCGAGACCCGGCAGCGGCGTTCCACAACTCACAATCTGAGTGGCTCCGCCGATTTCAGAGACCTCCGTAGTCATGCGGGCCATCCCCAGGGCCAGGGCACGCTTGTTGACGGAAACGATGTTGCGACCGCCCAGTGAGACCGCCAGAGTATTCTCAGCCAGCCCGTAGGCGACATAGAAACTCTCGGACTTGAGTCCATAGGACTGGAACGCTTCCAGAAACCGGGTGTAGGTATCCGGCTTTACAGGTTCCGCGGCGCACATCAAAACGCGGAGCGAACTGAGATCACAAGCCTCCAGGCTTTCCTTCGAAAGCCTCCCGGCGCGCAGGCAATAGTCGTAGGCGAAGTTGGGCGCAGCCGTCGCGGTGGCGCGGTAGGCCGTCATCGCATCGAACCACAGGATCGGCCGCTGAATGAAGTCCGTCGGAGAGAACCCGTACGTCGTGCCACCTTTCACTGCTGGATATAGGTAGCACCCGATCAGTCCCATATCGTGATACTGCGGAAGCCAGGAAACGACGACCGGCGAGGGATGGTCGATCACCAGCGGACACGTATCCAGAATGTTTTCGTGCGTGACAATCACGCCCTTGGGCTCCATCGTCGAGCCCGAGGTGTACTGGAGAAACAAGATGTTCGAATGAACGGCAGCTGGTCGATCCGCAATGGCATCCACGAAATCTTCCGTGGCGATCCACGGAAGACCGGAAATGTAATCTACGTCAATGCCGCACGCCGAGACTCCACTTCTGGCGAGATTCGTCTTGAGGGATGCCTGGTAGTCTCTGCTCGTTAATATCCCAGCCGCCTGGCAATCCTTTGCGATGTGGACCATCTTGTATAGCGCGCTCTGAAAACCACGTGAACTGGGGGGATACACCGGCACGGGGATCAATCCGGCGCGCACACAGCCGAAGAATGCACAGATCATTTCCAGCCCCGGTGGGTAGGCAAGCAGAAGCCGGTCGCCCGGCGCGAAACGATCCTCTTTCCACAAATGTCCGGCGATTGCCTCCACTCGCTGGAGAAACGACGCGTAGGTGTAGCTTTCGATCGGATCGCCGTTTACATCAAGGTACGAATAAAGGAGTTTGTCTGGGTGCTCATCTGCCAGCCTATCCAGGTGGCCTAGAATTGACGCCGTCATCAATCAGCGATCCTCCAATGTTGAATAGCACGCAAGTCAGTAAACGAAATACCACTCCCCAGCAAGCGAGGCGATCGGCGATTGAATTTGAAAGTGCAGACCTGGAATGTTGGCCGACGGTGAGAATGTTCGCCAAGTTTTTTCGCAGCATAAGCGTCGCTCGACGCTCTGGGGAATGGATGTGTTCCTTTTTGGCGCACAAGGGCGCGAACGGGAATTGCGGAGCTCCGCCGACCTTCTATCGTCCGTTGCCGGAAGCCCGGTTCGTTATGGTTCATCGAAGGTTATATGTTAACAAAGCGTTATGGACAATGCCATGCGTCGTCGTTCCATTGTTCACACACTGCAACCAGGCATCATCCGTTCCGAATGTCCTTGATTGTGTTTACGGGCCCGCATTAAAATCATGTTGCGAGGCTGTCGGCACGGCACCAATTTCGCTGAGGGTCAGCACCCCGGATGCGGCGTACGGAACGCGTCGGGCCCAATTAGCATGGTCGCGGAGGCGCCGGTGACGTTCCAATCCGAAACAGTAATCACTCAAGAGCCGGAGATTCCGGATCTTGTACCATCGGAATCCTCTGCGGCGTCGACTATCGAACCCGTCGGTGCGTCTTCCTTCCCGAAAGTCTTACGTCGCCGCCTGGATAGGTTTTTCGCCGACCAGAACATTACCCACAAAGCGGACCGCACGATGTGGGTCAAGATCGCGGTGGGTCTGGCAGTCCTGGTGGGCGCCTGGATTGCTCTGTACGCTCTGAGGCCCGATTCATGGAAGTTTGTTGCCCTCTACCTTTTAGGCGGCCTCGCTCAGACATTCCTTTTGCTCAACATCGCCCACGACAGCAATCACAATGCCATCTCTTCCCGGCCCCGCGTCAACAAAACCCTGAACTACGTCTTCGATTTGTGCGGAATCAGCTCGTATATGTGGCGTATCCTCCATCATCGCGGCCATCACTCCTGCATCAATCTCCACGGCGAAGATAATGCGCTTTCGGGACGCGGCATCTTTCGCTTTACCCCCTATGAATCGCGCGCGCCATGGCACCGGTTCCAGCACATCTATGCGATGCTTTTTTATGCGATGTACTCGCTCGACTATGTGTTCTTCCGGGACTTCGAGAGCTTTTTCTTCCCGACCCACGATTTTCTGAAACGCGCCAATCATTCTCTGAGCGAATATGCCATTCTCTTTGCCGGCAAGGCCTTCTACCTCACTTACATGCTTGTCTTGCCGGTGATGGTACTCGGGAAATCACCTTTGCTAGTCGCCGGGGCGTTCCTCCTGGTCCATTTGTTCGTCGGTTTAGCCGCAACGCTTGTGTTCCAGACGACGCACACCGTTGACACCACCTACTTCCCCGCGGACCGTGGAGAGTTTGACAACGGCGTGTATCACATCTTCGCGACAACGGCCGATTATGCGACGGAAAATCCGCTCGTCGGTTGGCTCGCGGGCGGGCTCAACCATCACATCGTCCACCATCTGTGCCCGTTCGTGTGCCATACCCACTATGCCCCGCTGACCCGGATCGTGAAGCAGACCGCCGAAGAGTTTGGCGTTCCCTATAGGCAGCACCCCACCATGACTCAGGCAATCCGGCATCATCTGATACTCTTGAAGCAACTGGGGAACGAAAACTGATTCTGAAAATTTTATCTTTACCGATGGCCCCGCCACCACTTCCCACAAGTGACATGAAACCGCCTGCGGTTCGCGGCCAGTATCAGGATGGCTGGGTATGACCTCGTCCACCCCTATTCCCGTTGTATCCCGATTTCGCTGCTTTGCGGATTCTCGTGCAATGTTCCGCAATCCCGTGCAGGTTTTGTCCGGCTACAACGAAATCTTCGGCGACACATTCCGGCTCTATTTGGGTGGTCTCAAAGAGGCGATCGTTACGATCGACCCCGCCGTCATTCAGCACGTGTTAAAGACTAATGCGGAGAACTACCAAAAATCCGAAATTCAAGTAAAGCGCATGGGCCACTTCTTGGGGAAAGGTCTTCTCACGACCCACGGAGAAGCCTGGCGCACGCAGCGGCGTCTCATCCAGAAAGGCTTCGATCGAACGCAACTCGATGCGCTGTCCTCAATCATGCAGGACTCCCTTGCCGAGTCGCTGCGGGATTTCGACAGACAGGCCCGTCGCGGCCCCGTCGATATCTACCCCCAGCTGATGAAAATTACCTTCGCGATGGTCGCCCGATCGCTGTTTGGTGCACGGTTGAAGGACGAAGACATTGATCTCGTCAGCCATACCATCTGCACCGTCCAGGAATTCATTGTTCGGCAAACCCTTCAGCCCTATCTGAATCCCTGGTTCGCCGCCTCGGGGGAACTGCGCAGGCACGAAGACATGCGCACCCGCGCGGACGCCGTTCTGCTCGAATACATCAAGAAGCGCCGCAACGAACCGCCCGGCCACGATCTGCTGCAGACCTTGATGGATGCGCGTTACAGCGATGGCGAAGGCATGAGCGATGACCTCATCCTGAGTGAGAGCATGCAACTTCTGGTCGCCGGCCATGAAACATCTTCGAATGCGCTATCGTGGCTTTTTTATCTTTTGAGCTCGCGTCCGGATTGTCTCGAAAGGGTAAGGCAGGAATTTGACTCCGTGCTAGGCGAAGCGCCTCTGAGCTACACCGACGTTCCCAAATTCGAATTTACGACTCAGGTCATTCAGGAGGGGCTCCGCCTCTACCCGCCGTTTTGGATGATTGATCGCATGGCCGTCGCGGACGACCGCGTGGGCGACCTCGATATACCCCGCGGTTCGACGGTCATTGTGTATGTGTACGGTGCGCACCATGCTCCGCGCTACTGGCAGAATCCGGAGAATTTCGATACGGAGCGTTTCACCAAAGCGAACGACAAGCTGCGCACGCCTTTCACCCACCTGCCGTTCGGGGGCGGACCGCGAGGCTGTATCGGTGGAAATTACGCGATGCTGCAGATCCTGATGATTTTGAGCGATCTGCTCAGAAAATACGATTTCCAGCTGGCTCCGGGCCAAACGATCGAAGCTCGTCCGATGGTCATTCTGCGGCCGAAGCACGGAATCCGCATGACGTTCACTAATACGATCGCGCCGGCCCCCTGCATCGCATAAGACGCGATATGGCCGGAAACGATCTTGAGTTGTAACGCGTGACACATTGAGACAGCATTTGTTGGAATCATGCGCCCGAGTTTTTGTACCAAGCCCAGGCGGGCACCGTACGCTTCGGATCCTTCTCTGTGTATTTTCAGAAATGACAGTTACTGCCAACACAAAATTTGACCCGTTCGGGCCGCTAAAACAGAATCGCTTGTCC
>JBAVUV010000314.1:0-10621 GCA_049696955.1 Candidatus Sulfotelmatobacter sp.
GGATACAACTCTCCCCATCCCGCAGCGACGACGATGCGATCTTCCGGAATGCCTCGGCTTACCAGGGTCTGCTTGACCCAGACAGCGCGCCGGTGGCTGAGCACAAGGTTGTACACGATATCTCCAGTTATGGATGCATATCCATAAACATTAAAGCGCACACCGGGATGATCTTTGAGCCATTGAACATTGTCGTCCAGAGCGCTTGGATTGATCGGGGCGTCATAGTCGTTCCTGAGGAACATAACATCCTTCATGTTCTTGTAAAACGCGTCTTCCTCAGGGCCAAAGAGAATCACTCGCGGTTTTGCCCAGTGGGCGACCCAAAAGCTAACATTCGAGGACGCATCTGCAGCACCCTGTTGTGCAAGCATCCTGGCGCTAGATAAAAGAAGTATGGCGGCAACTGCGATCAGGCGGCTCTTCATGGTCAAGTTACCTCAAATTAAATTCAGCTTTTGATGAACCTTCGTCGGGGCAGATTGCCCAAAACTTTTTGCCGAGGAGTTCGTCTCTCAAACGTGCCAAATATATGTTCTGCTTTTCACGTCGGATACTGGCAGATTTGCCAGTTACGATATCTGTTGAAATATCGCCATGACGCTCAATTGAGGGGTTTGAGTGGTATCGCCTGATTACATCAACGAAGGGCTTCTCTCCACACTCTCACACAAGTAACGTTTCTTGCCAGTAAGTCGGGGGCTTATACTTCGCGCATGGCTGCCCTTCGACTTGGCGTAATTCTATTGTTGACCTCGCTCCTAAGTGGTCAGGAGCCAACCGCTCCCAAAATCGGCGTTTCCAATACTCCAAAACCCAAACTGCCGGTCGTTGACGACATGGCGTGTCCGGGTAAGGGCAACACGGTCGCCAACGTGGAGATCTCCGAAGGCTACCGAATGTATCGTTCGTGGCAAGGCAACGGAGGTTCTATCGGAAAACTGGGCAAAGGAGAAAAAGTGACGATACTGGGAGGAGTGAACATAATCCGGGAACCCGACACAGCCGTTATCAAATACGTCGACCCAGACTTCCCGTCGTCGCTCAAAGTCGAAGATGTTGCCTTTGGATATGGGATCGAAGCGGATGCCAATGATGTCTTTTGGGCAAGGGGAGAGTGTGGTTCATCGAATGGAACGAAGGGGTGGCGGAAAGCGGCAATTGTGGATTCCACGTTTTTGGTCAAGGCGGATGCACTATCGATGTCATCAAGCATGGCAGAAGCGAGTGGTGGGTGCATGTCAAGACCATCGGCGGACCCACGGGTTGGGTGCTAGCTGCGAGGGTCAACGGTGACAGGCATTGGTTCGCGAACTTCTACCCCCTGTGTCATTAACGCGAGGACTGAGGGTAGCCCGTTAAGAACACCCGACCCCGATTGTTGAAACATCCCGATAGCACTCATTACGGGATCGTTCGCTAAGTTTCATCAGGCCGACTTTTCGGCATTCATTTGCCTGTTCGCGCATCCCACACCGGGGTGCCCTTGGGGTCGCGGAACAAAAGCGTGTCTTCGCCTTTCACTAGTTCTCGCGCGAGGATCACCTCCACGCCTTCGTGGCTTACTTTCGAGCCTGTAACGGCAATCTGGTCACCCCTGCTGAAACCGATGCCCATCTCCTCTTCAAACGGTTTGGGACACACATAAATGTGGATCTTTTCGTCTCCGTTCTTGATGATCAGTTCCGTGAAATCTTTCCTGGTCCCGACAGACCGCAGATTCACTTCATCGATCTGCCCCTTGGTTTTCACCTCCGTGTGAACGTCGTACTTGGGTAGGTTACTGTCTTCTGGTTGCGTCTTTTGTGAGAGTCCTGGCGTTACCCATAGAAGCAAAGACAACGCGATTCGGGAAGACATCTTGATGCTCTTATGTGGCAAGATGGGACGTTGTGGACCGAGTGACATGACTCCTCCCCGTTGCTGACCGAGGACCGAATGCGGCGGCGAGATGCCTCTCTGCTTTCCTACCGCCCCCGGAAAACACGTTCGTCGGTTCTCGGATTGCCTGATAGTTTTCGCTAAAGATGAGGCCGATTACTCGGTAGCTTTCAAGGAAGACAGCAGAATCGTACACCCTGAAGGAAGGGATTGTTGGCGAAAAATCGCGATTACACTCATCAACCTCCACTCTACCTATTCGTACGCGATGCCTTTCTGAAACGTCTTCTCCGCAACGGAGACTGCATCCGCGATGCTGACCACGTACACACCAGCATGTTTCAGCGCATACGCATCGCTCCACTCTTGGTACCCATCCTCGTAAGAAGGCAGCGCCTGGCCCGACGCCAGTTTCTTCTTGACGCTCGCGTCAAGTGCCTTCCGCGCAAATGGCATGTGCGGAACCGCATCCGGCTCTCGGCCTCCGTGGCAGTTTGCGAAATGAACGTTATCAACGCCGATGTGAACGATTATCCCAATCTCAGGCGAATCATCGACTCGTACAATGGTTATTCTCGAACGCTCTTCACCTTTGCGAGTCTGGTACTCCCAAACATCGCCGACTCGGAACTTCTCGTCCGTAGTCTGCTTTAGGGTGACGTCTTTCTTTGGCATTATGCCCACTTGGGCGTTCACTACAAGGCACAGGAGTGCCGTCGCTACACACGAAAACAGTGAGGATTTCTGAATCTTCATTCAACTGTTCTCCGAGAGAAGGACAGCGGGAATTGTAACGCAGCTTACCGTGGTATGGCTTGATTGGCGATAAATCGCCATTACACTCATCGACTCTGCGGAGCGTGGCTGGACCCATACGTCGCGACTTGGGGATGTGGCGAAAAGGTGCGCCAGTCAGCGCAAAGCCGAGATCCTTTGCTCCGCCTGAAAAGCGGCTTCGCTCAGGATGACAACCGTCACGATTAACGGGAGCGCGGACGGTAATCCTTTTTACGCCGCTACTTCGCCTTTGGGTTCTCGCTCTTCAGGATGAAAGCCGCGACGTTATCGTGAATCGCCTTCAGTGACGCCTGGTGGGCGTAGACCATGTGGCCGGATTCGTAAAACTGGAATTCGATATTTTTTTGCAAATCGGGGGGAATCGGCAGGTGCTGCATCTCGTAGACGCCTTGGTAGAACGGAGTGGCAAGGTCAAAATAACCAGCGTTCAAAAGGATTTTCAGATTCGGGTTGTACTTCATCGCGATGGCGAGATCGAGCATGACGTTCGCCGCCATCGGAAGTGCCATGGGTGAGCCCGGAGCCTGATGCAGGAAATTCCATGACTTCCAGATGTCTATTTCCGGCTTGTATTCGCGGTTGTCGCCAAACTTCAGATCCTTGCGAACGTAGTCGTTGAAGGCAGAGACGTAGGCGGAAGAGATGGCCGCCGATTGCGGATCGTATTCGGCTTCTTTGCTGAGCGGATCAAACGTGGGCCCGGAAAAGCGCGTGTCGAGTCGGCCGGTGGTCAGATTGCTATCGTCCTGCAGATTCTTTTCAAACTCTCCCCCGTTGATGCGCAGATCCGCTTTCTCGATGTAGGTGACTGGCAGGCCGGTGTACTGATGAAGTTTTTCGGCGATCGCATGCCGTTGATCCAGAGGGAGCGACCAGCCCGCTTCGAGCGCCAGTGCGTACTCGTTCATGGCAAAGTGCTCGACCTCGGCCAGGAAGGGCGCTAGTTCCTGATGCTGCTCGGGCAGCTTGTGGTGATACCAGGCGGTCGCGGCATAGGTTGGGAGCACCAACTGGTAGGCGGTATCGATACCGGGATTGAACTCGGGAATGTCGGAATCGAGGGAGAAGTTCAGTATTTGAGAGAGAAGAATGATGCCGTTGAAATCGATATCGCGTTCGGTTTCGAGGATATTAGACAGCACAGCGGATCGCGTGGTGCCGTAACTTTCGCCGAACAAGTACTTCGGCGAATTCCAGCGTCCGTATTTAGAGAGGAACTGCGTGATGAAATCGGCGAAGGCCTGCCCGTCCGCGTCCACACCGTAGAAGGCTTTTTCGCGGTCTTTGCCGCTGAGGCGGCTGAAGCCGGTTCCGGGCGCATCCACAAATACAAGATCGCTTACGTCGAGCAGGCTGAAGTCGTTGTTGACTACGGAATAAGGCGCGGCGGGAGTGTGGGTATCATCGGCGGTGACGACACGCTTCGGCCCGAATGCTCCCATATGAAGCCACACGGTGGAGGAGCCGGGACCCCCGTTGTACAGGAAGGTGAGCGGGCGCGGCGCACCTTTGGTGTCGGACTTGAAATAGGCGACATAAAACATGCTGGCTTCCGCAGGCTTGTTCTTGGGATCCGGGTCGGCATTTTGCGGGACGTCGTCCCAGCCCTTGGGGTGCACGACGAGCGTGCCGGCGTAGGCGTCATAGTTAACTACGCTTCCACCTACGGTGACGGAGCCTTTGCTGGCCTGCTGCTCCGGTTTGAATTGTTCAGGCTTTGGCGTTTCGGTTTTGGCGGTTTCGACTTTGATAGAGGAGGTTTCGTCTTTGGCCTGGGCGTGAAGTGCGACAGGGAGCGTTACAACGGCGATGACAACCAGCGTTACGGGCTTTAATAGGATGGGCCTTAATGTGACGAGCTTAGCGATGAACATTCGCATCGAGAGTTTCTCCATTGGCGAAATGGACTGGGCCTTTATTGCGAACAGTCAATTTATCATGTTCGGTTGAGAGAGGGTGCAGTCCGAAATTGGGCAATGGTGCAGCTTGAAAGAGATTCGTATCAGGGCATCGCTTCAGCGACGCCAACGATAGTTCAGGAAGCGGGTTTCAATGCTCACGTCGCGACGGCATCCCTGAAGGAATGCCCTGATACGAATCTTTCTTCAACCCTTATCACTACCGGAATCGCGGCGAGATTTATGTCTTCGTAGCAGCTTCCTCCGCCACGGCCGTTCGGAAATAATCCAGCGACATGCGAAGGCCGGTTTCGAGGTCGATCTTCGGCTCCCAACCGAGCAGTTGCCGCGCTTTGCTGATGTCGGGACGACGCTGTTTCGGATCGTCCGGAGGCAGCGGTTCGTAGGTGATTTTGCTTTTTGAGCCCGTCACTTTGATTACATGCTGTGCGCATTCGAGAATAGTGAACTCATTCGGATTGCCGACGTTGACTGGAAGATGTTCCGAGGATTTCGAGAGACGGATGAAGCCATCGATTTCATCGCTGACGTAGCAGAAGCTGCGGGTCTGACTGCCATCGCCGTAAACTGTGAGGTCTTCGCCGCGAATCGCCTGCTTCATGAAATTCGACACCACGCGGCCGTCGTTCAATTGCAGGCGCGGTCCGTAGGTGTTGAAGATGCGAACAATTCGCGTATCAACTTTGTGATAGCGATGATACGCCATGGTGACGGCTTCGGTGAACCGCTTGGCTTCGTCATAGACCGAGCGCGGGCCGATGGAATTCACATTGCCCCAATACGTTTCTTTCTGCGGATGCTCGAGCGGATCGCCGTAACACTCCGAAGTAGACGAGACGAGATACTTGGCGCCGTACTTGAGTGCGACATCGAGAGCATGGAAAGTTCCGAGCGATCCTACTTTCAACGTGGGGATTCCGTGGATGGTGTAATCCACCGGGCTGGCGGGGCTCGCGAAGTGAAAGACAAAGTCGACCTTGCCCACATCGAAAGGCTCGCAAATGTCTTTATTTATAAATTCAAAGCGCGAGTCATTTCGGAGATGGTCAATGTTTGCGCGGCGGCCGGTGAGCAGGTTGTCGACGACAACCACGTTCCAGCCTTCGCCAAGCAGGGCGTCGCAGAGGTGAGATCCCAGAAAACCGGCGCCGCCGGTGACCAGAGCGCGTTGTTGGCTCATGCCTTCTTGGCGCCGTTGCGCAACGCGGCGGGAACGCCATCCGGATGAGAAGCTGCCCGTCCCACGGAATAATAAGTGAAGCCATTGGCCGCCATCACTTCGGGATCATACAGGTTGCGGCCATCAATCACGATGGGATATTTCAGTTCATCGTTGAGGCGGCGAAGATCGAGATTGGCAAATTCCTCCCACTCAGTGAGGATGAGCAGCGCGTCGGCGCCAGTGGCGGCTTCGTAGGCTGAGTTCGCAAACTTGAGACCCGAGTTCATCACTTCCTGGGTGCGGTCCATTGCGGCCGGGTCGTAGGCCGTAATCTTGCAACCTTCCTGCATCAGCGCCTGCACGATCAAGATGGCGGGAGATTCGCGGATATCGTCGGTGCCGCCTTTGAAGGCGAGGCCGAGGACCCCGAGATGCTTGCCGCGTAACGTCCACAAGGCGCTGCGGACTTTGCGCAGGAAACGATCGCGCTGATCTTCGTTGATGCGCATGACTTCGTCGAGCAGACGAAAATCGTACCCGCATTCCCGGGCAACGGCGCGGAAGGCCATCACGTCTTTCGGGAAACAGGAGCCGCCGTAGCCGATACCGGGATTCAGGAACCGTGGACCGATACGAGAGTCTGTGCCAATGCCGTGACAGACCTGATTCACGTTGGCGCCGACCGATTCGCACATCGATGAAACGGCATTAATGAAGGAAATCTTCATTGCCAGAAACGCATTCGAAGCGTGCTTGATGAGTTCCGCGCTCTTGGTGCTGGTCACGATGATGGGAGCCGGGATCGAAGTGCGGTCAGGCTGCGGAATCGCGCCGGCGGTTTCGTAATAGCTGCCGCTGGTGAGTGGCGCGTAAATTTCGCGAAGAACATTGGCGCAGCGCTCATTGTCGCAGCCCACAACGATGCGGTCGGGGAATAGGAAGTCAGTGACAGCAGTGCCTTCGCGCAGGAACTCCGGGTTGGAAGCAACATCAAAAGAGCTGGCATCCGCGCCATTGCGCAGAATAATTTTGCGAATCCACTCGCTGGTATAGACGGGGACTGTACTCTTTTCCACGATAACCTTATAGTCATCGACTGCGCCCGTGATTTCACGGGCCACGGATTCGACGAAAGAAAGGTCAGCCTCTCCGCTCTCGGTGGGTGGTGTGCCGACAGCAATGAAGATAGCCGCGCAGGCGCGTACTGCTTCGCGCAAATCGTCGGAAAAAGTAAGCCTCTGGCCGCGATGGCGCCCGAGCAACTCGGGCAGAAAATTCTCGTGAATCGGAACTTGGCCGTTCTTGAGAGCGGCTAATTTGCGCTCATCATTGTCCACCAGGATAACGTCGTGACCGAGATCGGCGAAGCAGGCGCCTGCAACCAATCCCACATATCCGGAACCGACGACAGCAATGCGCATGGATCAAACTCCCTGGAGCTAAAGTCCTTGAACGTTTTCAGATGTTTTCACGGAAATCAAGGGGGAGAAAAACTGGCCTGGGAGCTCTCAACCCGACCCCAGTATGAATGGATTCTAACATTTCCCTGCCCAAACGGAAGGCCCAAAAGTCTCATTACGATCGATCCCATTGTCTTTTCTACCGTTTTGGGAGGGCAGGCCAACGATCGTTGCCAGGGGAAGATTGAAGGGAGGATCGATCATGACGCGGAAGGAGCGTTCCACAAGAAAACCAGCGTTGATGGAAACGCCGATTCTTTGTTGACAAGGTAGCACTTTAGGGCGAAACTCCGCTACAGACGCTGAGTTTTTGTCGATTTGTACGTACCAGTATGGCTCATTACCCCATGTGGCGGCCTGACTCCGGAAAGTCTATTCCAGCCGGTGCAGTTCCCTCTGAGACTGCGCCTGAAGAATTGCCGCTTCCGCCCGGTGATCCAGGAATTGAAAACTCTCGAGCGACGCGGCAGGAATCGGATTTTGCCGAAGTCGCCGCCAAGTTTGCCACCCACGGTCGGGGCAAGATTCCACTTGGCCTTTCGGGTGAACTGGCACTCGATATCGTACTGAATGAAATTGTGGAACAGGCTTGTCTGGCGACTGGAGCGACCGGAGCCGCAATCGCTCTGGCCCGCGACGGAGAAATGGTTTGCCGCGCCAGTACCGGGGGGAACGCCCCGGAGTTGGGAACGCCTCTGGACATGAACTCGGGCCTGTCGGGTGCCTGCCTGCGCAACCGGCAGATCCAGCGTTGCGACGATACGCTCACTGACCCGAACGTGGACCCCGAGGCATCGCGGGAGCTCGGAATACGATCCGTAGTGGTGCTGCCACTTTTGCGGGGCGAGGATTCGATCGGGATCTTCGAGGTCTTCTCCGCTCGCGTGGCCGCGTTCGGCGAACGTGACTTGAGAACGCTTGAGGTATTGACTGACCGGATCCTCAAAAATATCCAGGCGCGCAAGTCTTCGCTGGATGCGCTCGAGCTGGCTCCAACCAGCGTCGGCGAAATGCTGCAGGAAAGCGCCGAAACAGAAACCGAGGAAACGGCGGAAACTGTTCTTGAAACGGGCGAGAACCAAGGTTCGAATCAGGATTTCGACGCGAGACACCGAGAGTCGGAGGACGCCGCAGTTCCATTTGCAGTCTCTCGGCGATTTGATTGGGTCGGCGCGCTGATGTGCGGGATCGTGGTCGGCATGGCGTTTCTGATGGGGACGGCTTTCGCGATACGCATGGGATGGGTGAAAGCAAGCGGCCATCATCGTGTACCAAGCGTCTCGGCCGCAGTATCGTCATCGCCCGCTGGCGAAGTAAACCGGGCCGGCAACCTGACGAATGTTGGCTCTCATCTAGTGCAGACGAAGATGCCTGGTGGCGGCCAGAACAAAGCTACAACCAACGAAACTGCGTCGCGGCCAGAGACTGGGCATTTGCCCGAAGGCTCGTTACGAGTCTATGAAAATGGCAAGGAGATCTTCCGTATGCCGCCTTCTGGTGCGGACGCTACCGCGGTGGCTTCGGCGGAAAAAAACGCGAGCGCGGCAGTGCAGCCCGCAAGCATCGTTGAATTGTCTCCCGATGCGGCGGAGGGTAACTTGCTTCGTCGCGTGGAGCCCGAATATCCCGAGCAAGCCCTGGCCCAGCACGTTCAAGGACCAGTACTGCTTGACCTCCGCATCGGACGGGACGGGACCGTACAGGGGATCAAAGTCGTAAGTGGAGACGCTCAATTGGCAGCGGCTGCCGCTACGGCGGTCCGCCAATGGAGATTCAAGCCGCAGCTCGTTCACGGCCGCCCGGTTGAGATGGAGACCCAGATTACGCTGAGGTTCACGCTTCCCTCGAGTTAACTCACCGGGACTAAACTTTGTCGATCATTCAAGAAAAAACAATCCCACCCTTGCAGAGGATGCAAGGGTGGGCCTTCCCGCAAAAGGTTGGCGAACCTGGCAGGTGGGAGCTTACCCGCATTTCAGGCGGCGGTTAGCCGGTAAGCAAGGGCTGGCAGTCGTGCGGAAACTGTTTTTGCTACCAAGCTTCATTTCCATAGTGAGCGGGCACGCGAAAACGTTTCAGGTTGCTATAGTGAACGTCAGAACGTCGGCCTGATGAAGGGAGTCGATGACCAAGGACGCGGCATATTGGATTGAGAAGCTGAGCCTGGAGCGGCATCCCGAGGGTGGGTATTACAGGCAAAGTTATAAGGCGGCTTTGATTTTGACGAAGAAGAGTTTGCCGCCGGAATTTACGGGGCCGCGCGCCGCTTCAACGGCGATCTATTTCCTGTTGGAAGGAGAAAATTTCTCAGCGTTTCATCGGCTGCGCTCGGACGAAGTTTGGCACTTTTATATTGGATCAGCTCTGATTGTGCATGTGATTGACCAGCACGGACGCTATTCGGAAATTTTACTGGGCAGCGATCCAGAGACCGGTGAAGCCTTGCAGGCAGTGGTCAAGGCGGGATGCTGGTTTGCCTCGCGCGTGCGGGATGGTAAGGGATTTGCGCTGGTCGGCTGCACCGTGGCTCCGGGATTCGAGTTTGCGGATTTTGAAATGGGGAAGCGGAAGGAGTTGGTAAGAGATTATCCGCAGCATCGGGAAGTGATTGAGAGGTTGACGAGGGAGTAGGGTTGAGTTTCGCTTTGCGGGGACAATGAGTGCTAACGCCTTGATTTCGACAAACATCGGGTAGTAGGTATTAGGCACCCAAGCCCGCAAAGACCTGCCTCCACGTTTCATTAGCCGTAAGCGGGCGACCGTTTGGGTGATCCAGACAGCGAAACAAGCTTAGGGCTGAACAACGGAGCGCTCTGTCGCGGCTTCCTCTCGCTCAATCTCCGCTAGGTACGCCGCAGCCTCCCGAAACGAGATGTATTTATACCGAGAGAGGAGCCGATTGCAGTCGCAACCAAATCCGAAGCTTTTCGCTTGTAGGAGCAATCGACGCTTTTGGGCATCCAGATTTAGCGAAATTCCTCTCCAAATCGCATTCAAGTCCAGTTCGGAACGTTTTTCGGGAGCTATGACAACTGACGGACATTCCTGTACGACTTGTTGGAGAAATACCCGAAGTGCAGGACGCCACCATTTCCATTCGATGGTGAGGGTACCCTCCTCGTATGCCACGAGCACTGCCTTACCCGGGTCCGTCGGAGTCAGCAATGGACCGACGTGACTGGAAACGTCCCCTGCGAGTGTCTGAGCAGGCTCGATTACCAACCACTCAATGAGTTTGGGCTTTGGTCCATACAAGAACACTTCGACAGTCCGGATCGACATCGAAGCGACGTCCGAAGGTTCGAGCACGAGCACATCTGGATCATGGACGTCCCCGTAACTGTGGTCTCCGCTGCGCCATGCAAACAACCGAACGTACAGCCGGTCAGCACAACCTACCA
>JBAVUV010000315.1:0-4696 GCA_049696955.1 Candidatus Sulfotelmatobacter sp.
GCGTGATCCTCAGCTACATCATCGCCGCTTTCATCGCTTACACCGTGGCCATGGCTTTGGGTGAGTTAGCCACCAAGCATCCCGCAGCCGGATCATTCGGCGTCTACGGTGAAATTTATCTGAATCAATATCTGGGATTCCTCTGCCGTGCCGCATACTGGGCCTCTATCGCTTTTTCCATCGGAGCCGAACTTGTCGCATCCGCTACCTACATGACCTATTGGCTCCCTGCCGTTCCCGGCGAAATTTGGGTCATCGTCTTCTCGGCCCTCCTTCTGCTCGTCAACCTGCGCAGCGTCGGCTCCTTCGGACGCTTTGAGTTCTGGTTCTCCATGATTAAGTTCGCCACTATCGTGGTCTTCATTTTGGCCGGAGCCGCTTTGATGTTTACCGGCCACGTTACCCCGCAATACACGGCTCACGGCGGATTCTTTCCCAAAGGTACAATCGCGCCACTGCTTGCCGTCTTCCTCGCCATCTATGCCTTCGGCGGCGTGGAAATGCTCGCCGTCACCACCGGCGAGTCGCGTTCTGCAAAAGACATTCCCCGGGCCGCGCGTCTCACATTTTTTCTGCTCGCTGGCCTTTATCTTGGCGCGATCATTGTTCTCGTCGGCGTAATGCCGTGGAACCATGCTGGCGTTACTGAGAGTCCGTTCGTCAGCGTTCTTCGACTCGCTCAAATTCCAGCCGCCGCATTCTTCATGAATTTCGTTGTTCTCACCGCGGCGCTCTCCGGCGCGAACGCCAAACTCTACGTCGCCTCGCGGCTGCTGTTTTCCATGGGCCGCACAGGATGGGCACCCTCCAGTCTCGGCACGCTCAACGCTTCAGGCTCGCCACGCCTGGCGTTACTCGTCTCTTCCTACGGGATCGTGACCGCGCTCATTATCGAAAACTGGGCTCCGAAACAAGCCTTTCTCTACATTATGGGAGCAGCATTCTCCGGCTTGATTCTTTCCTGGGTCGTATCACTCGCCGCGCACGTGAGCTTTCGCTGGCGCCTCACTCCGGAGGAAGTCGCCGCCCTTCCCATGCGCTCTCCTCTCGGCCTGTGGGGATCCGTATTTGGCTTCGTCCTGGTCTCGGCCGCCGTTCTTCACACCCTTTTCGCCTCGCGCGTCAACGCTATCGGCGGACTCACATTCCTCGCCGCGCTCACCCTCGCATACTTTCTATTGAAACGTCATCGAGCAGCGTAGTTCACCGCTGGCTCCCCCAACTAGCACGGCATCCTGTCTGATTTCTTGGTTATTACCAACGTAAGGCTGTTCTGCCCTTTTCTGCTGCCAGCTCTGCGCCCGCTCCGCTAGCCTTGAGAGGCGGGTGCTCGTCGAAAAATCACCCGCCGGGCCGAGTCATTTGATTTCTTTTATTCTGCTGCTTCATTCAAACGAACCCATTCGCGCCATCGCCTGGTGCGCTATTGGATTTTGCGGCGGTCTTTATCTTTTTTTCAATGGCTTCCGCTTGCTGCAGCGCCGGCACCTGATTCTCGACACTCCGGTTTCCAAAATTCGCAGTGCATCCATGGGTATGGTCGAACTGAGCGGCCAAGCTGCCGGACCATACACCGTAATCGCGCCCATCACCGAACGTTCTTGCTACTACTTTCGCACCTTGGTCTGGGAATGGAAGCGCCACGGCCGAAACAACGCGTGGGTGAAAGTAGCCGCCGAGTGCATGCACGTCCCTTTCTTTCTCGATGACAACACTGGCAAAATTATGATCGACCCTCGGGGAGCAGAGCTCGATCTCCATCGCGACTTCCAACAGGAATTCTGCGATGCTCTCTTCACCACCAAGGAGGAAGCGCCTCCGAATGTTCGCACTCTCTTGAGCCGTCACGGCATCAACACCACAAACAAAATCAAAGTGGAAGAGTTCTGCATTAAGCCCAAGAATTCTCTTTTCGTGCTGGGAACGCTTGGCGACAATCCCGGGCTCGAACTCACCCCGAAGCCGATCCTGGATGACGAGCACAACACTCTAACCTCTCGGGATGCACTCTGGTTCAACCCGTTGCAATCGCCGATCGGACAAAAAGTTCTATCGTTCGCGACCGGAGGCGTAGATACCTCGTCATCCGATCATCAGTCTGTGAGCGAACTTCTGATCGGCGGTGGTTCCCTTTCGGCATCAGAATTCGGCAATACGCCTCTGGGCAAATCGATTCTCGAAGAGGAATCGCGCCATGCGGCCTCCACCAAAGTGATTCAACTCTCGCCCCATTCCGATTTCCCAGATACTGCCGACATGACGCAGCAGGAAAAAATTGCCGCTGCGCTGAGGAAAGCAGGCATATCGAATCCCGCCGCGTGGGCCGCCGCCGGAGTAACGCCATACGTTCCAGCAGTCGCTACGAACCCGTCGAATGGAACCACCGCTTCTACCGACGGCTTCGAACCACGCCCCGCAGTCGTCCTCATGAAGGGAGAAAATAATCCAACCTTCCTGATCTCCTGGCGGAGCCAGCGCGAAATCGCCCGCTCGCTGGGTTGGAAGTGCACTCTAATGATCTGGGGCGGTCCCGTCCTGACTCTGCTCTGCCTCTACGGGCTGCTTACTCTCACCCATCTGATCTAAGCCACTTGGAACCGCGACCTAAGAATCTCTGCGTTATGAGAAGCGAGAGATCGGGAAGGGCACGACTTTAGTCTTTAGTCTTTAGCCTGCCCTGAGCAAGCGACAGCGCGCCGAAAGCGTGCTGCCAGCAGCCGCAAATGAGTCCGGCTTTAGCCGCTGAGGTGCTTCATGCGCTACCTAATTGCCACATCCCCTCTAGTACAATGCTTCCGTGAGCAACGCGGTGCGCATCGGAATACTCGGCGACTTCAATACTGAATTCCGTTCCCACCGCGCTACACCCGAGTCGTTGCAGCACGCCGCCCGCAAAATGGATTTGAAGGTCGAATCGGAGTGGATTCCAACGCCATCTCTCACTGCCCCCGGCGCGGAGAAAATTCTCGAAAGTTTCGACGGATTGTGGGCCTCGCCCGGCAGCCCTTACAAGAGTTTCGATGGCATGCTGAAAGGAATCGAGTTCGCCCGCCGCCGTGACTGGCCCTTCCTCGGCACCTGCGGAGGCTTCCAGTACGCCCTGATCGAGTTCGCCCGCAATGTCCTGGGCATTGCCGACGCCGACAGCGCCGAAAACAATTCAGGATCGAAGAACATTGTGATCTATCCTGTAGCCTGCGCCGTTCCCGATCGCAAAGGCAACGCTCCCAAGCTTTCCGGCCTTGTACCCGAGATCCGCCTGCGGCCCGGCTCGTATCTGCAGTCTTTTTACGGCAAAGACAAAGAAGTCGTCAGCGAGGAATATTTCTGCAACTTCGAAGTCAATCCGGAGTACGAATGGGCCACGATGGAAGCCGGATTCCCGGTAGTCGCTCGCGGCGCGCAAGGCGAAATCCGCGCCATCGAATCTCCCACGCACCGCTTCTTTATCGCCACACTCTTCCAGCCGCAACTGTCTTCCACCGAGAAGGAGCCGCATCCCGTAGTCCTGGCCTTCGTCCAAGCCGCCGCCGACTGGGAACGCAAAAAGCTCGACGACAGCGTCCTCGAATAACTGCTGCAGTTTTTCCCTGTCTTACCCTGTGCCCTCTGTGTCCCCTGTGTTAAAAGCCTTTTCCAGTTACCAAAGTCGCCCCGTCCACTGGAGTCTCGGCCCCCACCGATGCGCATCTACGTCGCCCATGGTGTTCCCTCTACACTCTTTCGCACAACGAACACCACTGCTGAAAACTATTCAGCGAAATACAAAGCCTTCCCCCGCTTTATCAGATTCGCGCCGAGGAGCCGAACCCACATGTCCGTGCCGTCGATCACCTCGTTCCGGATATCGTTCACCACTCTCGTCAGCTATATTCCGCTCATTGCCACCGTCGTGACTTGTTTGTTCAGTGTGATCCTCGCCCGCGCCACGCTGCGCTATGTGGAGGCCACCGACAAAGGCTTAGCCCTGGCCCGCGAGGGTTTCGAGCGCGAATGGACGCCCGACCTTCACCTCAAGCTTGAGCGCGTCTCGACCACCGAAGCCAACATCATCGTCACCAACCTGGCAAAGAGTTCCGTCCTGCTGCAATTGCTGCAGTTGCGCAAACTCTCCCATGCCGTGCCCTTTGAACGCTGCCGGCTGAATGACCCCCTGGTCGGCGGCATGACCTGGACGCAAGCGATGGGCAGACGCATCCTGGGCTGCACCGGCAAAGATTTCGAAGGTCCGATCGCGGCTTCGATGACTTTCTATTGCGCCGGACGTATGTTTCGCACCGATTGGTTTCGCTCCCACATCCAGGTGCGCGACGGACGCATCCTCAGCCTCGAACCCAGCAACATCCCCGCCCGCCGCGTGCGCGCGATCGAACACAAAGGCCCGGAACGCCGTCGCCAGTTCGTCCAGGACGTCGCCGCCGCACCGCCTTCCCACAAATCCGATAAGGCATCGGAAGATAAGTTTTTCGTTACCGGCGCCTGAAGCAAAATATCGAATGCGGAATCTTGAACACGAAATAATCGAGAGCGGAATAATCGGAGGCGAATCATCGGTGGCGGAATCATTGAAGGTGCAACTCTTGAAGACCGCGCTTGATTGTGGGTGGCGCAGCGCCTTCAGCGCTGCGATCAAGCGCCGCTTAGCTCGACGGCTTCAGCCGCTGAGGTACACTCTCCATCGAGCCCACATCTCACA
>JBAVUV010000316.1:0-9589 GCA_049696955.1 Candidatus Sulfotelmatobacter sp.
GTTCTTCCCACCACGAAATTCCTAAGAGGAAGCGCTGCGGCTACTGTGCAAGACGTAAAAGTCGGAGACCGCGTGGTCATTCACGCAAAACCGGAAGGAGAAATGCTCCACGCCACCGAAGTCAAAATCGGCGAAGCGAGGGATTCGATCCACCATAACTAGGAGCGGGTCTATAACGGGCAGTCCCCAACATTCCCGTGTGCCCTCTGTGTTGAAATGAAGCGAAGGAGCTATCCGAGAACGGAAATAATATGTCCCCAAGTAGAAGTCTTCTTATAAGCCTTGTCAGTCTGTGCATTCTGCTCGCGCTGTCGACAGCGTGCAACCGCCAACAATCCGGGTCGAGTGGCACGTCGAGTGACGCCCAGCGCTACCCCCTGAAAGGCAAAGTAGTCTCCGTCGACAAAAATGCCGGCACAGCCAGCATCAATAACGAGCCGATTGCCGGCTTCATGGACGCGATGATCATGCCCTACAAGATCAAGCCCTCGTCTACGCTCGATCAATTGCAGCCCGGCGATTCCATCACCGCCGATGTGGTTGTCGCCGAGCCGGGAAATTATTGGCTGGAGAACGTCAAAGTCATCGCCCATGCGCAACCCTCCGCCGCGAAGCCAACAGCCACCATGCACATCCCTGAACCCGGCGATGAGGTTCCGGATTTCAAACTGGTCAATCAAAATGGAAAGTCGATCTCGCTGCATCAGTATCGCGGCCAGACCTTACTTCTCACTCTCATCTACACGCGCTGCCCGTTCCCCGACTTTTGCCCGCGCGTGAGCCATGAGTTTGCCGCGATCGACCGACAGATCCGCGCCGATCCCGCCCGATACGGCAAAACTCACCTGCTCAGCATCAGTTTCGATCCCATGCACGACACGCCGAAAGTTCTGCGCGCCTATGGCTTTTCCTGCGCCGGCAGCAAAGATCCTTCACTTTTTAAGCAGTGGGAGTTCTCCGCGATTCCGCAGGCCGAATTGCCGGAATTCGCCAAATATTTCGCCTTGACCTACGAACAGGACGGCGGCCTGATTACTCACTCCCTGAGCACCGCGGTTATTTCTCCCGATGGCAAAATTTTCAAGTGGTATCACGGGGCGGATTGGCAAGCGGCGGACCTGCTCCAGGACGTGGCCGCTGCCAGGCATCCCGCCAGTTGAATGCGCGATGTGGATTAGGCGCCACCTTTTCGCCGGTTGAGGCGTCCGCTTGCCGCGTGGTAGCATCCTAAGTTTTGGCGGGTGATGTTGGGCTGGCCTCTCTACTGCACCGATTCTCTTCTGGGCCTTCTCGTTTTGCACGCCTGCGAAGGAGCCTATCGTGAAAGTTTATACCGGAGAAAATATTCGTAATGTTGCGATTGTAGGACACGGGCACGCCGGAAAAACCACGCTGCTCTCGGCCATGCTTTATACCGCAGGCGCAACCCCGCGCCTGGGACGGGTAGACGATGGCTCATCGACCAGCGATTACGACGAAGAAGAAATCGCCCGCAAGATGTCGATCGCTGCGACTGCTGCGTATGTGGAGTGGGGGAAGACGAAAATCAATGTGATCGATACGCCCGGGTTCAACATGTTTGTCCACGAGGCTAGGATGGTGCTGCCCGTGGTGGATGCGGCCATTGTTGTCGTGGACGGCGTAGCTGGAGTGGAAGTTGTAACCCAGCGGGTATGGAACGATTGCGAGGAGTACAAAACGCCGCGCTTGATCGTGGTGAACCGCATGGACCGTGACCGGGCCAATGCCGAGCGCGTGCTCGAATCGCTCATCAACGCATTTGGAAGAAATGTGATTCCGATTGAGCTGCCGATTGGCAGCGAAAAGAATCTGACTGGCGTAGTCGACCTGGTGCGTATGAAGGCTTACTCGTATGAACTCGGCGGCAATGGCAAGGGAAAAGAGACGGAGATTCCCGCCAACATGCGAGCGCAGGTGCAGGAATCGCACGAGCAGCTGGTAGAACTGGTGGCCGAGGGCGATGACAAGCTGATGGAAGAATTCTTCGAGAAGGGAACAATACCCGAAGAAGATTTAATTCCCGCACTGCACAATGCGATTCGCGAGGACAAACTTTTCCCCGTGATCTTTTCGTCCGGCCTGGGCAACATCGGCGCCGATCGGGTGATGGATTTTATTGTGGACTACACGCCCGCGCCTTCCGAGCACGAGTGGGTGCAGGGCGAGGCGGTATCCTCGGGCAACGGAGATGCGCCGAAGCGGCATGAGACGGACGCGGAGCCGGTTTCACTCTATGTGTTCAAGACTGTGTCCGATGCGTTCGCGGGCAGGATTTCTTACTTCAAGGTTTTCTCCGGTGTGTTGAAAAACGAATCTACGATGCAGAACTTCTCCCGTGGATCGGCCGAGAAGCTGTCGCATATTTCCATCATGCAGGGAAAAACTGCGGTTCCGGTGACCGAGCTGCACGCGGGAGATATTGGCGCAGTCGCGAAATTGAAAGATACCGTCACCGGCGACACGCTGGGAGATAAGTCGGCGCCGATTCAATATCCGCGAGTGAAGTTGCCGGAGCCGGCGATCACTTTTGCCATTGAGCCGAAGAGCCGCGCCGATGAAGACAAGCTGGGGCCGGGCATCCATAAACTGATGGAAGAAGATGCCATGCTGCGTTTCTTCCGCGATGCGCAAACTCAGGAATTTTTGATTGCGGGTACGGGACAACAGCATATTGAAGTGGTGGTGGCGAAGCTGAAGAAGCGGTACCACACCGAAGTAGTTTTGAAGGCTCCGAAAGTGCCATATCGCGAAACGATTCGCGGCAAAGCTGACGTGCAGGGTCGGCACAAGAAACAGACCGGCGGCCACGGCCAATATGGCGATTGCAAAATCAAGATGGAGCCCATGCCGCGCGGGGGACAGTTTGAATTCGTCAACGACATTTTCGGCGGGGCGATTCCAAAAAATTATATTCCGGCGATTGAGAAGGGAATCAAAGATGCCGCAGGACGTGGCTATCTGGCGGGATATCCGGTGGTGGATTTCCGCGTGATTCTTTATGACGGGTCGTATCACGATGTCGATTCGAACGATATGTCGTTCCAGATGGCGGGTCGCATCGCTTTCAAGAAAGCGATGGAGCAGGCGAAGCCGACTCTGCTGGAGCCAGTGATGTCGGTCGAGATTACGGTGCCGGACGACTTTGCGGGCTCGATTATGGGCGATCTGAACAGCCGCCGGGGACGCATCCAGGGCATGGACAACAAGGGCGGCAACACGATTGTGAAGGCCGAGGTTCCGATGGCCGAAATGCTGACCTATGGTGTGGACCTCACTTCAATGACCCAAGGGCGCGGCAGCTTCAATATGGAGATGCATCATTACGATACGGTGCCGGCGGCGCTGCAGGAAAAGATTGTTGAGAAGGCTAAGGCGGCGCGGGGCGAGGTGAAGGAAGAGGAAGAGTGAGGGAATCTTGGATCCCTCGCATTGGCACGCTGCGGCTTCATGCTAGCCGAATATCAGTCAGGCCGAAATCCGTTCCCTTTGCGAGCAAAGGCTCGCCCGAAAACTTGGCGAGCGCATACGAAAAACAGTCACCAAAATTCAGAGCCGCTGGATGGCGCCCTTTGCCGTACTTCCGCCAGGCTGATCGAGCGAGCTCTGCTTGTTCGAAATCCACTGGTACGACCTGCAGATTCGTGCGGACAACGAATAGATCGAACTCGCGCCCGGCGGCGTCGCCCCGACGAGATTCAAGAACTATGCCCGTTTCAAGAATAGTAGCGGCCGAAATTAGGCGAATTTCGGCAGAGACCATTGCTTCCTGAAAGCGCCGGCGTTCCGGTTCCCCGAAAAAGATAGCAACGATGGCAGAACTGTCAACGACCATGGCCGTTTCGATTAATGCGGCAAACCGTGTTCGTCGTAGCCGAGGATCTCATCTTCAGAACGGGAATCAACGGTAGGCATTTCGTCCACACGGCGCAAGATGTCGTCTATTTGCGCGGTCAGCGCCTGCTTGCGGCGCTGATTGTTTAGGCGGTCTAACCGTTCCGCTAAAGCTTTTTGGATGGCGGCAGTCAAGGACTCTCCGGTCTTTGCCGCAATCTCCCGAGCTAATCGCTCAGTCTCCATGCTTTTGATACTAATCGCCATATGCACTATATTATACCATTATAGATACAATTCTACCATGGTGCTATCCACTGCTGCAGGATCGGGATTTGTGGATAGCTTCGTGGTAATATCCGGCGAGTGGCTACCGCCAAGCACAATCCTAATTTGAATTATGCTCCGGACCGCCTCGTCTCTGCGGCGGCTGTCGAGGACGATTCTTCATTTGAGCTGAAGCTGCGCCCGCAGCGGCTGGGCGAGTTTATTGGGCAGAGCAAGGTTAAAGAGAATCTGGCGGTCGCGATTGAAGCCGCCAAGTCGCGCGGCGAGGCCATGGATCATGTGTTGTTGTATGGGCCTCCGGGGCTGGGAAAGACTACGCTGGCTAATATTATTGCCAACGAGCTGGGCGTGCACTTCCAGCCGACTGCTGCGCCGCTGTTGCAGATCAAGGGCGATCTGACGGCGATTATCACCAACATGCAGGAGAAGCAAGTCCTGTTCATCGATGAAATCCACCGTCTGCAACCGGTGCTGGAAGAGTTGCTTTATTCGGCGCTGGAGGATTACAAGCTCGACATCATTATTGGGCAGGGGCCGTCGGCGCGGACGCACACGCTGGAAGTGAAGCCGTTTACTTTCGTGGGTGCAACGACGCGTGCGGGATTGATTTCGGCGCCTTTGCGTTCGCGTTTCGGCATTGTCTTGCGGCTCGAGTTTTACACCCCGGAAGATTTGCGGGTAATCGTGGAACGCTCGGCTGAAATTCTGGGAGTGCAGATCGACGATGCCGGAGCGACTGAGATTGCCAGCCGATCGCGCGGCACTCCGCGTATTGCGAACCGATTGCTGCGTCGAGTGCGCGACTACGCGCAGGTGCGCGGCGCGGGCAAGATTGATTTACCTACGGCGCAGGCGTCGCTGCAGATGCTGGAAGTGGATCAATACGGCTTCGACGAAGTCGACCGCAAACTGCTGCTTACGATTATCGAGAAGTATCAAGGCGGTCCGGTGGGCTTGAATACGCTGGCGGCAATTCTGGCCGAGGAGCCGGATGCAATCGAAGAGATCTACGAACCATTTCTGATGCAGATTGGATTTCTGAACCGCACCCCGCGCGGGCGCGTAGCCACGCAGCTGGCGTATGAATATTTCAAAATCACGCCGAGCCGCCGGCAGAGTTCGTTATTCTAGAAAGTTATTCTAGTTCGTTATTCTAGAAAGATAGGCCCCAACTCTTCCTCCCGAAACGACGAAGCCTCTGTTTCGGAGTTCGTGACAAACATTTGTTTTTTGTTTCGTTAACCCGAATATAGTGTATCTTGCTCAGTTCCCCGTCGGGAGCGGGGACGATTGAGTCTGGTTCTGGGGCGGCGAGACAAAACGTATCTCGTGAAGTTAGCGATGTTGGCAGTGCTGCTGCCGACAGGCGCAGCCTCAGCGGCTTCGTGGCTCCAGTCGAAGGCAGATCAAGGTGCCAATTCAGTTGTACAGAATGCCTCCTCCGGGCAAACTTCCAGTTCACAGAGTTCGCAGACGACCCCGCAGAATCCCCCGCCTCCGCCGGAAGCGAATCCTGCTCCGCCAGGGGAAAAGCCAACACCGTCAAAGGAGACACCGCCGCCCGCGGAACAGGAGCCGGAACCAGCTATCAAGAATCCTGAGGTGCAGCCTGCCCAGAAGGCGGCAACCACGCCGACTCTTACCATCCCGCGCCTGAATCGGGCGCCTGTGCTCGAGGATTTTCTGAGTATGAAGCCGGAAGGCCAGGCTGCACAGCAGATGGCGAAAGTCACGGGCTTCGTGCAGCGGAATCCGCATGACGGCGCGAAAGCTTCAGAGGAGACTGAAGCCTATCTCGGCTACGACCAGAAAAATCTTTATGTTGTATTCGTGTGCTTCGATGATCCGCAGAAAGTACGGGCGCGCATGTCGAGCCGCGAAGACGTTTATGACGATGACGAAGTCGAAGTCATGCTGGATACGTTTCATGACCGGCGCCGTGCCTATGCATTCCAGACCACCCCACTTGGCGTTCAGTGGGATGCAATCTGGAGCGAGGCCACGAGGGACGAGATCAGCGGCAATTTTGATACATCGTTCGATACCGTTTGGGATTCGAAGGGAAAAGTGACCAGCCGCGGATTCGTGGTCTGGATGGCGATTCCCTTCAAGAGCCTGCGCTTTCCTTCGACCAAAGATCAGGTCTGGGGCATCATTCTCTATCGTGGAATCGTGCGCAAAAACGAAGACTCGTTCTGGCCGCAGGTTTCCTACAAAGTTGCCGGCCGGCTGGGACAGGCGGCGACTCTCCTCGGTCTGGAAGGAATCTCGCCCGGCCGCAGCATCGAGCTGATTCCGTATGGAATCATGCGCGGCTTCCGCGCGCTCGACGAGCGCGATCCCTACAACCCATATTTTCAAAATGCGGTGGCGCAAGGCCAGGCTGGAATGGATGCGAAGTTTGTAATCCGCGATCACTTTGTAGTGGATCTGACCGCCAATCCCGACTTCAGCCAGGTGGAGTCGGAGGATCCGCAGATTACAGTCAACCAGCGTTTCGAAGTGTACTTTCCGGAGAAGCGTCCGTTCTTTCTGGAGAATGAGGATTATTTCCGCACGCCGCTGGATTTGTTTTTCACCCGCAATATTCAGGATCTCTCCGCAGGCATTCGACTCACGGGAAAGGAAGGGCCATATTCCATCGGCCTGATGGCCACCGATGACCGCGCTCCGGGGCTGGCGGTGCCGAACTTCTGTCCCGCGACTTCCCCGGTTTGTTCCGACAATCTCAGCGGAATTCGTTCGTATTTCACCATTGCGCGCGTGAGCCGCGACATCCTTAAGGAATCGAGTGTAGGCGCGATTTATACGGATTGGGAATGTCCTACAACCGGCGAGTTTAATCGTGTGGGTGGACTCGACACGCGGCTGAAGTTTAACGCCAACTGGTCCCTCGATGGCCAGGCCGTAACCGGTTCAAGCAACCTGCTGGGCCTCAACACGACGAACCTGGAAACCACCTGCGAGTACAACCTGTACCCTTTCAGCTCGGGCAACGCCGGCAATAATAATTACTACGCTGGCCCCGCGGACAAGCTTGATCTGAAGCGCGATGGTCTGCACTTTACTTACGAAGGAATTTACGACGACATCAGTCCCGGGTTTGTAACCGTGCCAGGATTCGTAAACCGCGTCGACATCCGCGAACTTTACCAAACCGCCGATTACCGTTTTCGCCCCAAGAAAGGCTGGGTGGTTGACTGGGGGCCTTCGCTGATCCAGCGCTATGTCTTCGATCATGAAGGAAATCGCCTCGATACCGATTACCAGCCCTATCTTGCCATTCAGGGACGCGGGCAAACGGTCATCTACTTGTTTCCCTACGAGGAACTACGGGAGCGTTTGCGGCCACAGGATTTCTGCTTTCTCGGTTTCTCCTGCCAAACCCCGAAGCAGGATTATCACGAGCACAGCAGTGGCGCATCGATTCAGACCAGCGTTCTGACCAAGGTGACCGCCGGCGCCAGTTATCACTGGGGAGACGGCGCAAATTTCGTCGCGTCTCCCGGCGCTCCGCCGCCCCTCGACGTTCCCTTTGTTGCACGCCAGGATACGGCCACGGGCACGCTCACGTTTCGTCCATTGAAGCCGTTGAAAATTGAGAATACTTATCTTTTCGAGCGCCTGCGCGCCACACAGAACGAATATCTGCTGGCGCAATCACAGTTGCCCGGTACCCATATTGGACAAGGCATTTTCAACGACCACATCATCCGCAGCAAATGGAACTGGCAATTTACCCCGCAGCTTTCTTTGCGCGTGATTCTGCAATACAACTCGCTGCTGGCGAACACGCCGGGGAACACGATTTATCCGTATACTTATTTGCCGAGCGAGAAGGAATTCAACGCCGATTTCCTGCTCACCTATCTAGTGCATCCCGGCACGGCAATTTACCTGGGCTATAACAGCGACGTACAGAATCTGGACCATAACCTTGGGTTCGATCCAGCCGGCCTGGCGGGACTGTATACCGCAAAAGGTTTTATGAACGATAGCCGGCAGTTCTTCGTGAAGGTTTCGTATCTGTTTCGCTTTTAATCTGTCGTGCCCCCGCAGAGCCATGGCTGGTTTGCTGAATCCTGGCGGGTTCCGGTAGAATCTAAGGATTCGAATCGAGGTCTGAACGCTATGAAAGCAGCCATTCATCCCGCTTATAACGAAATTCGCGTGCACTGCGCGTGCGGCAATGCCTTTGTTACCCGCTCCACGCATAAGGGCGATATCAGCGTTGAAATCTGCTCCGCCTGCCATCCTTTCTTTACCGGCAAGCAGAAGCTTATGGATACCGCGGGTCGCGTGGAGCGCTTCCGCCGCAAGTACGCCAAGAACGAACCAGCCAAGCCCGGCGCGTCGAAGAACTAATTCGCGTCGCGCGGAAAATTTCAGCCCTCGCCTGCCGGCGGGGGCTTTGATTTTGCGCGACAAAGTAGAATAGAACTGTGAAGAAGTTCTGGGACAATTCGTGTGGGCAAAGCGCGGGTGGGGCGGACGTTTCTGCCCGCCGGGCAGCGGCGTCGAAGTTAGTCCCAGCCGCTCTTTCGATCGGTAACGTCACAATCGTTCCCGCCACTGTTCTCGCTCCCATGGCTGGCGTCACCGACACGGTTTTCCGCCGCTTCATCCGCAACCTTGGCGGCTGCGGCCTGATCATGACTGAGTTCACTTCGGCCGACGGCGTGTTGCGCAAGAAAGACCAGAAGGCCAAGCGCTACCTGCATTTCTATGAAGACGAGCATCCCATTTCCGCGCAGCTTTTCGGCAGCAATCCGCAAGTCATGGCCGAAGCGGCGCGCATGGTCGAAGGCCTCGGCTTCGATCTGGTGGATTTGAATCTGGGCTGCCCGGCAAAGAAAGTGGTGAAGTGCAACGGAGGTTCCGGCCTGCTTCGCGATCTGCCGGCCATCGGCCGCATTTTCGAGGCGGTGCGTGCCGCGGTAACGATTCCCTTCACCGTGAAGTTTCGCGCCGGATGGAGCGATGATGAGATCGTCTGCGTGGAATTGGCTCGCATGGCGGAATCGTGCGGCCTGGCGGCGGTCGCGCTTCATGCCCGTACCCGCGAGCAAGGTTACAGCGGACAGGCGCGCTGGGAATGGATCGCTGCGGTCAAAGATGCGGTGAAGATTCCCGTGATCGGCAACGGCGATATTCGAACCCCTGAGGATGCGTGTGCCATGGTCACGCAAACGGGCTGCGACGCGGTCATGATCGGCAGAACCGCGCCATCAAACCCGTGGATCTTCCGCCAGATTCAGCAGTACTGCATGAGCATGAGAAATGCTGGCGGGGAAAATGCCCATGTGGGGACAGCCGCCCTCGGCTGTCCAGTCGAGCGAAGCTCGATTTCTTCCTCCACCGACGCGCCAACCTTACCGCTACCAAACTAAGTTCACACTTGTCTTGAAGCGCGACTGGCGAGACAATACACGCCAACGTGCCCGGAGGT
>JBAVUV010000317.1:0-3858 GCA_049696955.1 Candidatus Sulfotelmatobacter sp.
CTCTAGAAGCAGTTCTCAGTTCTCGGTTCTCAGTTCTCAGCAAACCTTCGCTGCGCGACTGAGAACTGCGAACTGAGAACTGAGAACTGATTATGGCCATCTATTTACCCAGCAGCGCCGAAGAAGAGCAACTCGCACTCGACGAACTGACTCCGCGTGAGATCGTCGTCGAACTCGATAAACACGTGATCGGTCAGAAAGACGCGAAACGCGCGGTCGCCATCGCCTTGCGCAACCGCACCCGCCGCCAAAAGCTCACGCCGGAGTTGGCCGAAGAGATCATCCCCAAAAACATAATCATGATTGGGCCCACGGGTGTGGGGAAGACGGAAATCGCGCGGCGCCTGGCGAAGCTGGCGAATTCTCCGTTTTTAAAAGTGGAGGCTTCGAAGTTTACTGAAGTCGGATACGTGGGGCGCGATGTGGAGTCGATGGTGCGCGATCTGGTGGAGATTGCGATCGATAACGTGCGCGAAGAGAAACTCGAAGACGTTGCCGACAAGGCTGAGTTGAATGCCGAAGAACGGTTGTTGGATATTCTTCTGCCGCCGTCTCCACCCAGCCGGCCAGGTGAATCTTCTACTACTGCGGGCGGAGTGGTGATTGATGCCGGGACTGCGCTGGCTGAATCCTCTTCGCGGACGCGGGAGAAACTGCGCCAGCAACTTCGCGAAGGCAAGCTCGATGAGCGTCAAGTCGAGATCGATGTGCGCGAACGAAATTTTCCAACCTTTGAAATTATGAGCAATCAAGGGGTTGAGGAGATGGATATCAATATTAAGGATATGCTGCCCAACATCTTCGGCGCGCGGACGAAGAAGCGGAAGATGAAGGTGAATGAGGCATTTGAATATCTGATCCAGGAAGAAGAGCAGCGGCTGATCGACATGGATCAGGTAACGCGCATGGCGATTGATCGCGTGGAGAATGCGGGCATTGTGTTTCTGGACGAGATCGACAAGATTGCGGGGCGCGAGGGTGGGCATGGTCCAGATGTTTCGCGTGAAGGAGTGCAGCGCGACATTCTTCCCATTGTTGAAGGGACGACTGTGAACACGCGCTACGGCATGGTGCGGACGGATCACATTTTGTTTATTGCCGCCGGAGCGTTTCACGTTTCGAAGCCGAGCGATTTGATTCCGGAGTTGCAGGGACGCTTTCCGATCCGAGTAGAGTTGCAGTCGCTGACTATGGAAGATTTTGTGCGCATCCTGACGGAGCCGAAGTCTTCTTTGGTGAAGCAGTACACGGCGCTGCTCGAGACGGAAGGAGTGAAGCTGGAGTTTACGCCGGAGGCTCTGGAGGAAATTGCGCACTTCGCGTTTCGCGTGAATGAAAGCACGGAGAATATTGGAGCGCGTCGGCTGCATACCATTATGGAGCGGGTGCTGGACGAGTTGAGTTTCGATGCTCCGGAGCGTAAAGGCGAGCACGTGAACATTGACGCGGATTATGTGCGGAAGATGCTGACGGATATTGTGAAGGATCAGGATTTGTCGAGATATATTCTGTAGGAAAAATCTTTTAACACAGGGGACACTGAGGGACACAGGGTAGCCCTACTTTTGAGCGCGGCCAGACCCCGGTCATCCCCCTGCCCCAGGGCCATCCCGTCTGTTATTCTGCCTCGTCATGAAAAGTGTTGATCGTTCCCGACTTGCGTCTTTGATGGCGCGCGAGCAGAAGAAGTTTGTGGATGAGCGTCCGAAATCGAAGGCGTTGTTTGAGCGTGCGCGGAAATCTCTGCTGGCGGGCGTGCCGATGAACTGGATGGCGAAGTGGGCGGGAGCGTTTCCTCCGTTTGTGCGCGAGGCCCAGGGATCGCATTTCTTCGATGTGGACGGGCATCGTTATGTCGATTTCTGTTTGGGCGATACGGGAGCAATGACGGGGCACTCTCCGTTTGCCACGGTGAAGGCAGTTGAGGAGCAATCGCGGCGCGGGATTACGTTGATGTTGCCGAGTGAGGATGCGCTTTTTGTGGCGGAGGAGCTGCAAAAAAGATTCCATTTGCCTTACTGGCAGTTTGCGTTGACCGCGACGGATGCGAACCGATTTTCGATTCGCCTGGCGCGGCAGATTACAGGGCGGCCGAAGATTCTGGTTTTCAACTGGTGCTATCACGGCACGGTGGACGAAGCCTTTATCACTCTGGATCGGAATGGCGTGGCTGGTCCGCGGCGGGGAAATATTGGGCCGCCGGTGAATCCGGCAATCACGACCAAGGTTGTGGAGTTCAATGATGTTGCGGCGCTGGAGCGCGCGCTGGCGGCGGGGGATGTTGCTTGCGTTCTGGCGGAGCCGGTCATGACGAATGTGGGCATTGTGCATCCGGAGAAAGGGTTTCACCAGGCGCTGCTGGAGTTGACCCGCAAGTATGAAACGCTGCTGATACTTGATGAGACACATACGATTTGCGCAGGGCCCGGCGGATATACGGCGGCGGAGAAACTGGAGCCGGACGTTGTGGTTTTTGGAAAGGCGATTGGCGGGGGAATTCCGGGCGCGGCCTACGGATTCTCGGAGGAAGGGGCGGAGCGGAGTGCGGCGGCACAGAATAAGGGCACGGAAAGTTTGGAAGACTGCGATGTGGGCGGAATTGGCGGGACGCTGGCGGGAAATGCTGTATCGCTGGCGGCGATGCGCGCGACTTTGATAAAGGTTTTGACCAAAGAGGCGTTTGATCGAATGATGCCTGTGGCTGAGCGTTGGACTTTGGGAGTGGCGAAGGCGATTGCGGAGGCGGAGTTGCCGTGGCACGTCACGCGGCTGGGTTGCCGGGCGGAGTATATGTTCGCGCACGATGCTCCGAAGAATGGGAGCGAGGCGCAGCGGGCGATGGACTTCGAGTTGGAACGGTTCATGCATTTGTATGCGATGAATCGGGGAATTTTGTTGACGCCGTTTCACAATATGGCGTTGATTTCTCCGCAGACGGAGAAGGATGAGGTGGATCTACATAGCAAAGTTTTTCGCGATGCAGTGAGGGAGTTGGCGGGATAGGAGCTTGATGTTGGATTTGTGAAGGGGCATCCTCGCAGGATTCCGATTTTCGGTGCATTTCAGGCGTCCCGACGGGACGCACGATCTCGATTCGAACGGTACCCGCCACTGAAGTTGCGGGCTATTTTCGTTGTGTCCCTACGGGACACGATGTTCCTTTTCATCAGTTGAAATCCTTCCAGCTCCGTTCCTGATGTAATCTTTGTTTCTGCATGAAACTTTCATCGGGAAAATTTCTGCTGGCGGTCGCGGCGCTTATTGCGCTGAGCGGATGCGCGTCGATTGGGCCGCCGGAGGCACCGTCGCTGGAACTGCCGAAGCCGCCGACGGATTTGCATGCGTCGAGGAAGGGCGATAAGGTGACGCTGACCTGGACAATTCCGCAGCGAACTACGGACCGGCAGAGCGTGCGCTATCTGGGAAAAACTGAAATCTGCCGTGGAATTGCGACAGCCCTCAAGCAATGTGGAAAGGCAGTGGGGGAAGCGGCTCCCCCGGCGGGTTTTGCAGGAACGAAGAAATCGGCCGCGAAAAAACTGGCAGCAACTTTTATTGACACAATGCCTGCCGCGGCGGAGCAGGAACACGCGATGGAATTTGCCAGCTATACGGTGGAAGTACTGAATACGGCGGGGCGGGGCGCAGGGCTTTCGAATCAGGTGCGTGTGGCTCTCGTGCCGACGCTCGCGCCGTTTGCTGATTTCGCGGCGCATGTATCTGCTCAGGGGGTGACGGTCTCGTGGAGGTGTCCAAGCACGGCGCAGGGACGCAGCGGAGTTAAGTATTTGTTTCGAATCTACCGGCGGCTGGAGTCGAGTTCCAACTGGAACAAGATCATCGACGCAGATGCTACGC
>JBAVUV010000318.1:0-15426 GCA_049696955.1 Candidatus Sulfotelmatobacter sp.
AAGTACGATCGATGCACTTTGGATGGCCGAGGCCTTCGGTCTGGAAATTGGCTGGCGGGATTTACTCAACGGAGGAGCTGAGGAAATGACCGCAGTCTCAAGCGTTTTTTTGGCCGCTGGGGAAAGATGCTGCTCGGACGCGAGCCACTGGTTCAGTTCGGCGTCGCCGGTGACGCTTCCCCCGAAGATCTTCCCTTGCAGCTTGGACAGTTTGAGTTGCTGATCCGTAATGGAATAACCGGTGGTCAGGGCGGCCTTGGAGAATGCAATCTGATCGTCCTGCCACGCGAGATCGTGCAGCGTGAGCAACCCCGTGGAGGCAAATTGATCGAGCGACCAATTCCCTTCTCCTTTCAGATCGAGGTATCCAGCGCGAAGGTCATGGCGGCGCGCGATTGAAGCCGCTTCGCTGAGGTCAAAGTGTGCGTCGTATCTGCCCAGCACATGAGGGCGACGAAAGTCGGTAACGTGGCCACTGGCAAACAGGTTGGAATGGCCGGAATTCCACTTAAGAGAGTTGATATCAGCAAAGTCCGCTCCCAGAGTGAATTCGACCGAACTCATCCAGGCGAAGGGACGGAAATCATGCAGTTTGGTGTCCACCAAGCCAACCAGAAGGCGGCCATTGTAGCGTGCGTGAAGATAGGAGTAATCCATCTGCAGCCAAACATCGCGTGCAGCCAGGTCGAGGGGCATAATCTGGTCGTCCCAGAGGATGCGTCCGTGCCGAATCTCGAGGCGATTGATCGAAAGCGCGAAGAGTTGTTCGACCGTTGTCTGAACAGACGACTGAGACCCGGCGCGCTTCGGGAAATTTGTTGTGCCGTCGGGGTAGAAGGCGAGATGGACAACAGGCTGATCGAGGACGACTTCCTCAAAGGCTAGCTCGGAACGCAGCAACGAACTGATCTTCAAACGGGCGACAATGCCATCGGCGTGAGCCAAAGGGACCTCGGACGCGGATTCACGACCGTGGACCGTAATATTTCGCACCTCAACCTGTATGCGAAAAGGAATGGTGTGAAAGGTACCGATCTGAGCGCGCCCGCCAGTGATCCGTTCGATCTCGGCGACCAGACGACGGCGAACCAGCGACTGAAACGAATCAGTAGTGGTGTAAACAACCAATCCTGCGACGAAAAGGAACACAGCGGCCGCAAGGACAAGTAGATATTTCCACCAGCGAGGCGCCGGCTTGGCGGCTTCGGCGATCACTGCGATTGAACTCCCGGGTCATTGGATGAAGGAGTGACGCCGGGGATATGAATCTGACCTTCGGAGCGCAGAGTCTGCAGCCAGGAGACAAGCATCTCGCTGACTTTTTGTTCGGTGAGCAGTTCGCGGATCCTGGCCGAGACTGCGGCCAGAGGAACTTCAGAGGACCCCGCCTGCTTCAACTTCGGGACGAACTGATCGCGATAGTAATCTTCGATCGACTTGGCATCGATTTGCACGGCGGGCCGAAGCCGCGCATCGACCAGGCGCATAACTTCGATCTCCTGCCGGACATGGGCAAAAATATCTTTTTCGGTGATGTTATAACGCGCCAAGAGAGCTCGCCAACCATCATCAGAAGCGCCTTGCGGATATTGTTTGCGTGCATTGGCGATGCGGGCCGCGACCTCGGCGTCAGAGGCATGGCGGAAGTCTGCCGATTTCATCTGCTCGCGGAGCAGTTCCTGGTCGATAAGGCGATTGAGGACGGCGCGCCGGTCGTCGTCGGTGAAGTCGGCGACGCCCCGGTTACTGAGCAGCGCTTCGTAGCATAACGCTTCATCCCAATCGGATTGCAAAATTACGCGCCCGTTCACAGTCGCCACAATGCGATCGATCACCTGAGGAGCGGCAGCTGAAGTTGGAGGAACAGAGACAAGGACGAGAACAGAAAGCAGCAGCGCGAACGCCGCGGTCATCGTCGTTTTAGCACGAACTCTCATTAAAACGGTTGCCCTATGCTGAAAAATACGTTGAAATGTTGCAGGCGTTGCGGAGTAAACGCCGGCGTGGGAGCTAGTTGTGTGCTCGGCGTGTAGCCAGTGGGATACAGCGTCGGATTCAAATTGTACCCGAAATCGAAACGTAACGGGCCGATGGGTGTCTTATAGCGCAACCCCAAGCCAACCGCGTGTGAGGTGTAGTCATAACCGGAATTGTCGAAGCTGGTCACGCAGTTGTCATAGGACGTCGCGGCCGTTACCGGACTGTATTGCAGGCACTGCGCAGGATCTTGCTGGTGCCAGCGCAGAAGACCTTTCAGCATGTCGTGTCCGGCGGTAAAAACATTGCCCATATCATGGAAAATCGCGAAGCCGAACCCTTCCCCCAGATAGGGCAGGCTGATCGAAGGAAAGCGGAGCTCCTCGCTGTTCACAAACAAAGCGGAGCCGCCGACGGGGAAACCGGAACCGGGATCGCGGGGTCCTGCCTGATTTAACCCAAAGCCGCGATGAGAGTTGCCACCACCAGCAAAAAAAAGTTCCGGCAGCGGGATGATGGAAATATTTTGCTGACAGGCTGTCTGCAGGTTATTCAGCGGACAGGACCCTGGCGGCAGAATCCGAGTGCCGCCATAGACTTGTTCCGCGCCCAGGGTGGTCGAGCGAGCGAAGACAAACTTATGATTGGGTCGGCCAAAGGCGTAATAGGTGGAATCCTGGGAGAGTGCGCGGCCATAATCCGATTGCGAACCGACATAACTGGATGCGACAAATGTATCCAGCGTAAAGTATTGCCCTTTGGTACTTTCCAGAGGGTTATCGCGGTGATCGCGGATGAACGTAAAGCCCGGGCCCCCTACGTGGGCAGGCAGGGAAAACAAACTGAATTCCGCAGGTGAAAAATCCGCCGCGAAGTTGCTCGCTTTCACCCGGCGGTAATCGAACCGGTAGGTGATGGAAGTGGAATGATTCGCTTGCTGCCTGCCGATTTGCTGCCGCAAATCGATCTTGCCCTCCAGCCTCTGTGAGGTGAAAGTGGCCACGTTAAGACTGTTGTCGTAAAACGCTGTAAAGAAGAGTTTGAAACGGTCATTGTTCAGGATCTTAGGGATTTCATAACTGACCAAACCACGCTGCTGCAGGGTTCCGACGTGAGACTGGAAGGTGAGAGTCTGGTTCCGTCCGCCGACGTTGAGACGAGTAATATCCAATGCCACCCGGGGACTGACCCCGGTCTCACCAGCTGGCGCTGTGGTGCCAGAAGGCAAGCCGGTTTCGAACTCCAGCCCCACACCGTAAGTAAAAGTGTAGCGTTTCGCCTCCTCCACTTGAACCAGAACATTTTTCTCAGGATCGGTGCCATTGCGATTCTGTACTGCCGTATCGACCTGGCTGAAGATGCCGAGATCGTAAAGCTTGCTTTGAGTGTCCAGAATATCCTGTTGACTAAGGGCCTGCCCGGAAGCCAGTTGTACCTCGCGCTGCACCACGTAATCGCGTGTATGTTCGAGTCCGGCGACCATCACGTGGTTGACACGGAATTGTTCCCCCTCGTGGATTGAGAAAGTAACATCTTCGCGATTGGGGGCTCCGGGAAATGGGTTGGCCGTGATATCCAGCGTGGCGTTGGGAAAACCGTGATTGAAGTAGTAGTTGAGTATGGCGTCGCGATCGGTTGCTAGATTCTGCTCCGAGTAAGGCTGGCCGACCGCGGTATTTAGTTCAGGAAATGCCTTGGTGGCGATCTTCTCGTTCCCGGCAATATGCAGCGCAGCCACGAGCGTTTGTGGCCCTTCTTCGATTTGGATATGCACCGCGAGATCATTTTGCCTCTGTCGATAATTGTCGTCCACCTTGGTCTGAATCTTGACTTGACGGAATCCGTTGGAAACGTACAGGGCCTGGAGGCCGATGACATCGCTCTTAAGTAAAGCTTCGCTGTAACGTCCTGGAAAGAAGAATCTGCCGGCACGCTGAATCTGCAGGCGTTGGCGGAGCATTTGCCCGGGAAAATACTTATTGCCGGTGATTTCCACGGCCCGGAGTTTGTGCAGCGGGCCGGGATCGATATGGTAGATGATGCGCACGACGTCGGGACCGGCTTCCTTTTGAACGTCCACTGCCGCATCGAAGTGACCTCGGGTCTGCACGTAGTTGAGAAGATTCCGCTTACCCTCGTTGAGCAAATCGTCGTCGACCGCGTTCTCCTGATAGACGGGTATCTCTCGTTTTAAAACGCCACGGCTAACATGAAAGCCGACTGCGTATACCACCACTACGGGACCGGGTTGAATCAGATACGTATAGTCCACCGCGTTCGAGTCCGGATGGTATTTCTGCTCGGCGATGGAAACCTGAGCCAGGACTCGATGCTGCTTCTGAAGCTTTTTGCGAAGGCGCTGTAGAGAATTGGTAACCCCGCTGGCCGTGATCCTGTCGCCAGGGTGCATCTTGGCAATGTCCTCAACCTGGCTTTGCGAAAACTCCGACTGCCCAGTGACCTTAATCTCACCCACATGCGCCGGGTCCTTAGCCGCAATGTGAAACACAATATTGGTCTCTTGCGTTGCTGAATTCGAAATACTCTCCGCGGTCACGCGCGCCCGGTAATATCCATTCTCCTGCAGAAGCTGGCGAATGTTCTGCAAAGCGCGATTGAGTTTGTCGATTGTATACAGTTCCCCCAGTTGGAGTTTTGCGGCGTTCACGATCTGGTTGTAGCTGGGATGACGCGGAGGGCCTTTCACATCCACGGCACCAACAAATAAATTCGGCGACGTGGTGAACCTGAGCACAACGCTGCCATCCAAGGGGATGACTTCGGCCTGAATGTCAGCGAACCGGCCGGTTGAGTAAAGAATACGGATACTCTCGCGCACTTGATCCCGGTCCAGAGGCTGACCCGGTTTTTGCGGCAGCATCTGTACTAATCGCTGAGCATCCGGAATGTCCGGGAGTTCGACAGATTTGACGGTTCGTCCGACATAGGCAGCCATACCTGATGAGGATTGCGCCTCCTGCAATAGCGGCGAAATGCGAGGTAGCCCGGCGTGAGCCGCCGGGCCGAGCGAAACCATCATCGCGATAACGAATGCGGCGTACCTTCTCAGCAAATAATTTCCCTGGGCCCGTTTCATACTTCGATGAGGCGCGGAGGACCCTCGTTGTCCCGCGTACGGATGGCGGAAGCGATCCCACTTATAATAAAGGTTTTGCGGGAAGGAACCGGTGACCTCCTTGAGGCAGGGCTTGGAACACGAAGGCGCAACGGCAAAAAACAAGTTCGAGGAACGATATTCGAGGCAGATTCTGTTCCGCGGAATCGGAGCTAAAGGCCAGCAGCAACTCGCCGCAGGCAGAATAGCCATCGTGGGCTGTGGAGCAACCGGATCGGCGCTCGCCTCATTACTGGCGCGAGCCGGCGTGGGCAAACTACGGATCATCGATCGCGATTACGTTGAGGCTAGCAACTTGCAGCGGCAGTCGCTGTTTGACGAGCAGGATGCGTCCGAATCTTTGCCGAAGGCTGTCGCCGCCGCACGGAAAATTGCCTCCTTTAATTCCGACATCGAGGTTGAAGCTCAAGCGGAGGACCTGGTCCCGGGAAATATTGAAGTTCTACTTGAAGGAATGGATGTAATTCTTGATGGCACGGATAATTTTGAAACTCGATATCTGATCAATGATTATGCCGTTAAAGCTTCCATTCCCTGGATTTACGCTGCTGCTGTGGGAAGTTACGGAGTGACTTTAAATGTTGTTCCAGGCAAGACCGCCTGTTTAGTATGCCTGTTTCCCGACTCGCCGCGAGGAATGGTGGAGACCTGCGAAACCTCCGGAATATTAAATACGGCGGTAAACGTGGTTGCTTCGGTAGCAGCGTCTGAGGCCTTGAAGTTGCTGTTGGGGGGCGCGGCGCTGGAACATTTGCGGGAGACGCTCTGGTCTTTCGATGTTTGGACCAACGATCATGCCGAAATCGCAGCGGGGACACCGCGAGCTGGCTGCCGGGCGTGTGGCGAAAGGAATTTTGTGCACTTGGTGGGCGAATCGCGTCCCCACATCACGATGTGCGGAAGAAATTCGGTGCAGATTCACGAGCGCGCCCGTCCAATTGATTTCGCGGAAATGCAGCGGCGATTGGAAACGCTTGGCACAGTCCGGCACAACGAATTCGTCCTGAAGTTTTGGCGCGAGCCCTATGAAATGACGCTATTTCCCGACGGCCGCGCCATCATTAAGGGGACCACCGACGCTCGCATCGCGCGCAGTTTGTACGCAAGATTCGTCGGGAGTTGAAAAGTTACATGTTCGCGAACCAACTCGACGGCAAGACGGCAATCATTACCGGTGGCGCCGGTGGCATCGGCCGAGCGACCGCTTTGCTGTTTGCTCGTGAAGGCGCAGCGGTGAGCATCGTCGATCTTAACCGGGAAGCCGGAGCCGCTCTCGCAAGCGAAATTTCCGCTGGCGGAGGCCGTGCAAATTTCGAGATGGCGGACGTAACTCGCGCCGCGGATTGCCATCGCGTGATGGAACGCGCTGCGAAACAATTTGGCGATGTTCACATACTGTTTAACAATGCCGGCATCATCCGGAGAGCCTCCGTCGTCGACATCACCGAAGAAGACTGGGATCAAGTGATGGCGGTCAATGTAAAATCCGTCTTTCTCATGTCCCGCGAAGTCATCCCGCTCATGGCGAAGACTGGCGGAGGTTCGATTATCAACACCGCCTCCGGGTGGGGCTTAGCTGGCGGGGCGCGTGCGGCAGCCTATTGCGCATCGAAAGGCGCCGTGGTTCTGCTTACGAAAGCTATGGCGATCGACCACGGCTGGCAAAATATTCGGGTGAACTGTATCTGTCCCGGCGATACCGATACCGCCATGCTACGTGGCGAGGCGCGGCAATTGGGCGAAACGGAGGATAAGTTCCTCTCCGACTCGGCTAAGCGTCCGCTGGGACGCGTCGGCACTGCCGAGGAGATCGCCCAGGCCGCGCTCTACCTTGCCAGTGACGCATCCTCGTTTGTGACTGGAACCGCGCTGGTTGTGGATGGCGGAGGCCTGGCTGGCTCTGGCTAGAAAATTCAATTCCCGATGAAACCAACGCAAAGCCGGACTCGATCCACGGAATGGTTTGTCCGCGCCCAGCAATCGCTGGTCGAAGGCGTGAACTCGCCTTCGCGCGGCGCTGCCGTGTACACTCCCGGACCCATCCTGCTGGAGCGCGGCGGGGGATCGCGGGTTTGGGATATCGATGGCAACGAATATATCGACTTCATGATGTCGTTTGGCGCGCTCATCCACGGACATGCTCATCCTAGGTTAGTGAAGACGGTTTCCGATGCGATGGCGGAAGGCTCGCACTTCGCCGCGGCAACGTCCGCGGAGATCGAGGCTGCAGAACGGTTTCGCCACATGGTGCCATCAGCCGAAGTGGTGCGCTTTACGAATACCGGCAGCGAAGCCACCATGCTGGCCTTGCGCCTGGCCCGCGCTCATACCGGACGGCACAAATTCCTGAAATTCGAGGGTCACTATCATGGCTGGTACGATCCGTATCTACTGAACGCTCACAGTCATCCCCCTGAGGAATTGGGTACGGTGGAGAATCCAACGCGCGTTCCTGACTCCGAAGGAATTCCGCCGTCAACTTTTGACGACGTGCTGCTTGCGCCGTGGAATGACGGGGCGGCGCTCGAACGCATTCTGCAAAAGCATGGACACGAACTGGCTGCCGTGATCACCGAGCCGATAATGGCCAACATGGGTTGTCTTCTTCCTCGAGACGGATATCTGCAACGCGTCCGCGAACTCACGCAAAAGTTCGGTGCACTGTTGATTCTCGATGAAGTGGTCACCGGCTTCCGCTACGCGCCGGGCGGATGCCAGGAATATTACGGCATCGACCCGGACATTAGCACCTTCGGCAAGGCGCTGGGAGCGGGATTTCCCGTGGGCGCTGTGGCTGGGCCACGTTCGATCCTCGAACGGATGAAGTGGAGCGACAAGATGGTTCTGCACTATGGCACCTTCAACGGTCATCGGCTAACCATGAAAGTCATCGCGGCGAATTTGGAGATGCTCTCCGCCGAAGCCACTTACCAGAAGCTTCATGCAGTTGGCAACGCAGCCATCGCCGGGCTTCGCGAGATATTTCGCCGTCACAAACTCAAGGCCATCGTGCAGGGCTTCGGCCCCATGTTCCAAATTTATTTCACCGAGCGCGATGCCATCAACGATTACCGTGACTACTGCACGTATGTTGATACGAAGCTTTACTCGCGATTCGTCCACCGGCTGCTGGACCGCGGAATTTATATGACGCCTTCGAATGGCTTGCACTGGATCATCTCGACAGCCCACACGGAAGCCGATGTGCAACTGCTGCTGGAGGCAGCAGACGAGGCGTGCGTGGGGTTCGCGTGAAAGCCACAGTTTTCCTAGGCGGAGGACGCATTACCAGCGCTCTGGTGGCGGGATTACGGCTGGCGGGCTATAGCCAGCCGATCGTAGTCCACGACCGGAATTTAGAAAAACTAATGGAGATCAGCCGCAAATATGTCGTGGTTGCGGAACCGGATCTGCGTCGTGCAGTCGAGTCGGCCCTAGTGCTGATTGTTGCGGTCCGGCCACAATCGGTTCGAGAACTGCTGAAACAAATAGCAAACTTCAAACTCAGACGACCTTTAACGGCGGTGAGTCTGGCCGCGGGTATTCCCCTGTCGATGTTACGTTCCGAACTCGGGTCGCCAGTAAAGTGGGCCCGGGCCATGCCCAGCCCGGTCAGCCGCAGCGGCCGCGGCCTGACTGCGCTGACGTTTGCACGCGACTTTCCAGTCGCGGCGCGCAAACGTGTACGACATTTATTTTCGCTTGTAGGGGCGGTCCTCGAGATTCCCGAAAAGCAATTTGACGCCTTCACCGTTACTTACTCAAGCAGTCATGGCTATCACGCGCTGTCGGCGCTGATTGACGCGGCCGAAGGAATCGGGTTAGACCGCAGCACCGCTCAACTGGCCGCCGCTCATGCACTGGCGGATGGAATTGCCGCATGGCGCGAGGGCGATGCATCACTGGAAGAATTGTCACAGGAAGCGGCTACTCCAGGTGGCATAGCCTCTGCGGTCATGAATGCCATCGACAGCCGCGGCTATAGACAATCAATCGGGAGCGGATTACGTGCAGGAATGAGACAGGCACGAACGAACGCGAGAAAATAAAAAGTCCAAAACGCTTGATCTTTCAAGGGTTGTAAGGACGCTTTGCGGCGCAGCTGAAAGCTGCGCCTTTGCAAAGCAAAACCACCGATTCGCACTTGCACGGCAAATTGCAGATTCGAGCTGATCTGCTAGGCAGCTTTCTTTTTCCGTGGAACTTTGGCGCCTTTTTTGCGGGCTTCAGATAATCCGATGGCGATGGCTTGCTTGCGGCTCTTCACCGTGCCGCCCTTACCGCCGGGGCCAGACTTAAGCGTGCCCCTTTTCTCGCGGTGCATGGCGCTCTTCACGCTCTTGCCCGCCGCTTTCCCATATTTGCGGCCACCTGACTTTCGTCCAGCACTCTTCTTTTTCGCTGCCATGTAGTTTCTCCTCCTGCAACTTAGACAGTGAATCATCCAATCGGGGTTGTCGCGATTCTGTGGCCTGCTTTGACCAAATCGGTATCGACCTACAGATCGCAGGCGGCTCGTCCCGACAAATGGGCAGTAACAACTCCGTCCCGCTCGATCATCTGAAACGCTAACGAATATTGCGTACTGAGATAATTTTCCTGCCGTCTAACAGCTGGCGCCGCCCGTCTAGTCACGAACTGCCGCGCTGTCCAATCGACGCGCTTCTGGGCCGTTATCTCTCGCTGCACATGGAGGAGATCGATAATTTAGATTGGACTAGGAGTCGGGCAGTCACCTAAAGTAGTTATTCGGCTGGAGTTATTCAACTGTGGTTATTCAATTTAAGACACGCACACACTGCGCGATTCGCGGTTGTGTGCCTTGCCGTATGCTTTAATACTTCATGCGTCAACCAAATGTTCGGGAAAGGACGACTTGGACCCGCAGGGGTCGAATTGAATGGAGCCAGAAAGCCTGGGATTGGAAGATAAAAACAGCGAGGTACAAGACCACGAGGCACGCGATTTGGATCTAACCGGACCCCAGCACGAGGTTACCGACGTTCTCACCCTGGAGGAAATTGCCAACCTCGCCGCCGAGGAGGGTCAACCGGCTGAGACGTTGATGAACGTCGTGGCCTTGATTGCCAAGCGTTTCGACACCGATGTTTGTTCGGCGTATCTGCTGGAGCCGGATCGAGCCAATCTGGTGCTCGCCGCTACAGTCGGCCTGCGGCGGGAATGTATCGGCCAGTTGCGCATGGCAATCCACGAAGGACTCGCCGGACTGGTGGCCGAGCAAGTGCGCCCGGTAGCCGTGGAGCAAGCTCACACGCATCCGCGTTTTAAATATTTTTCGGAGGCCGGCGAAGACGAGTATCAATCGTTCCTGGGCGTTCCTCTGATCGACCGCGGAGTCTTGCAGGGCGTTCTCGTGGTGCAGACCATGGAGCCCCGGCTTTTCCGCGAGAATGAGATTCACATGCTCACCGAGGCGGCGGCTCAGGTCGCGCCCGTGGTGAGCGAAGCACGAACTCTGGATCGCTTCATCGCCCCGGCGCAGGAACGGTTATGGACTCTGGCTCGCAATCTGTGGTGGAGCTGGGATCACGACACCGCGAGTTTATTCCGCGATCTGGATCCGTTGCGATGGCAACAGCTGAACCAGAATCCAGTATCACTGCTGGCGGAGTTTCCCCTGGCAAGACTTGAGAAGCGGGCGGCAGAACTGGTGCTCCACAGCCGCATCAATTATGCCTACCGCAGGTTGCAGGAATATTTACACGCGGATCGCACCTGGGGAACACGGCATGCTGGAGTCTTAAGGCCTCGTCCAGTGGCCTATTTTTCAGCGGAGTTCGGCATCCACGAATCGCTGCCGGTTTATTCCGGCGGCCTTGGTGTGTTGGCGGGAGACCACATCAAGAGCGCCTCCGATCTCGGGATTCCATTGGTCGGCATTGGCTTGTTTTACGGTCAGGGATATTTTCGCCAGCGTCTGGATCGCAATGGATGGCAACAGGAAGAATATCTGGAGACTGACGTTACTCAACTGCCCCTGGAAGCCGCGATCGGCAAGAACGGACGTCCCGTCGAAATTGAAATCACTACGCGCAGAGGTTCGATTCACGCCAAAGTATGGCGAGTGGCCGTCGGACGCTGCGATTTGTTTCTGCTTGATTCCGATGTAGAAGGCAATTCGGCGGACGATCGCCGGCTAACTTCCCGCCTCTATGGAGGAAATGCACGCACTAGGATCCGTCAGGAAATGCTGCTCGGGGTTGGGGGTTTCCGAGCTCTGAGAGCCATGGGTATCACTCCGGGTGTTCTTCACCTGAATGAGGGACACAGTGGTTTTGTGGTTCTGGAAGCGCTCCACACTCGCATGCAGGATGAAGGGATTGCGTTCGATAGTGCCGTTTCTCGGGTTTCAAGGGAAGTGATATTCACCACCCACACACCTGTGCCTGCGGGTCACGATCGCTTCGATGCCGAACTGATCGAAGAACATCTGGGACCGTTGCGCGAAAAAATGGGCCTGTCTCAAGAAAGCCTGATGGGTTTGGGACGCGAGAAACCAAGCAACCAGCAGGAGACGTTTTGCATGACTGTGCTGGGCCTCAGGCTATCGCGCCGCGCCAATGCGGTTTCGGCCTTGCACGGCGAAGTCTCCCGCGCCATGTGGACCGGGCTCTGTCCCGGCAAGCCGGAAGATGAAGTCCCCATCGGCCACATTACCAACGGCGTCCATGTTCCTTCGTGGCTTGCGCCGCAGATGTTCCGTTTGTACGACCGCCATCTCGGCACAAACTGGCACGAGCACAGCAGCGAAGCGCGCATCTGGGAGGGCATAGAGAATGTGGACGACGGCGAACTCTGGGAGACGCACCTTAGCCTGAAATCGCGGCTTCTCGATTTTGTCCGGCACCGCGCCATCGAGCAAGCCAAGCGCCGCAACGAGCCAGTTGAGTCTTTACAAAGACTCGCCAGGGTACTCAGCCCTGACGCTCTCACCATCGGATTTGCCCGCCGCTTTGCCACCTACAAACGAGCCAACTTGCTACTGAGGGATATCGAAAGCCTGGCATCGATGGTAAACGATCCCAAACGCCCCGTGCAGTTCGTATTTGCGGGCAAAGCGCATCCCAACGACGAGCCAGGAAAATTAGTGCTGCAGCAAATCGCCGAACTCATGCGGAATTCCCGTTTCGCCGACAAGTTCGTCTTTATTGAAGACTATGACATTAACGTGGGACGTTATCTGGTGCAGGGAGTCGACGTTTGGCTGAACAACCCGCGGCGTCCATTTGAGGCATCGGGCACCAGCGGTCAAAAGGTAGTTTTGAACGGAGGACTTAACCTTTCGGTCCTCGACGGCTGGTGGGCCGAAGCTTACGACGGCGGGAACGGATTCGCGATTGGCACGGGAAGAACCCACGCGGATATGAGCGTTCACGACACCCGCGACGCGGAAGACTTGATGCGCGTACTGCGCGAAGAGGTGATTCCGTTGTACTACCAGCGGGATCGTGACGGTTTGCCGCGCGGCTGGATCAAACGTATGAAGCGAACCATCCGGACCCTGGGATGGCGATTCAACGCGGATCGCATGGTGATGGATTACACGCAGAAATGTTACGTTCCCGCCGCGGGTGGTACATCCAGCGACATGAGATCTTCATGGTGATGGCGCTGTAAATCCTGTTCGTTGATCATGGCGTTTAGTGCTGCGAACCCACTGCACAGGGAAGATTTTGATTCCCCCGCATAGCCCCGGCAGCAGCAAATTGCATCCTAAACGCGGAAAAAATCCTAGGATGTACCCGGGAGAACTGAATGAGTTCCAAGCCTTCGGAACAGATGATGGATTTATTGCAGGAACTCGCGTTGCTCAAAGAGTTGGATGAAGATGACGAAAAGCGCTTCGGATCGGACGTTCAGGCTGCGGAACTTGATGGTCGGAATCGTCGGCGGCAGGAAATTGGCGCTCAGATTAAGGCTCTCGGCGGATCCACGGCATAATCGGGGAACGATGCGGGGGAAAAGGTAAAGATGAAATTTTGGCTGCCCCCCAGGGATTCGAACCCCGATAGCCTGCTCCAGAGGCAGGTGTCCTAGCCGTTGAACGAGGGGGCAGTCTGAGAACTTATTTGGCATCAGCTCATTCTGATTCTATGGTTTTCCTCCGAGCCCGGTCAACAATGTTGCCGTTCTATTCTTCCCTTCCTCCGGAATAGAATCACGATTGCGGTTCTGTAAGGGGGAGCCATGTCAACGGTCTTTGAAAACGTCTCCACGCCGGCTCGCGATTATTCCGAAGTGGCGCGACAGCCGCTGGAAGCGGATCGATGCGCTCTGATCGTGGTGGATATTCAAAAAAAACTCCTGCCTCCGATTTTCCAGAAAGATCAACTCGTACGCAATGCCAAACTGCTGATCCGCGCGGCTGGAATTCTCAAGATTCCTGCGATTGTAAGCACGCAATATGCGAAGGGTCTCGGCGGAACCGTTCCGGAAATCGCTTCCCTGCTTCCCGAAACCGAGGCCATCGATAAGAAGCTTTTCTCCTGCTTCGGCAGCGATGTTTTCTGCACGTTGCTCAAACGCCTGCCGGGCAACCGCAACACTTTGCTCTTATGCGGCATGGAGAGCCATATCTGCGTGATGCAGACGGCGCTGGCAGCGCTGCGTGAAGGTTATCTCGTACACATCGCTTCCGATGCGGTTAGTTCGCGCACAGAATGGAATTGGAAAGTTGGTCTCGACCGAATGCGCGCAGCCGGAGCCGTGATTTCTTCTACCGAGATGATGATCTATGAGTTGATGCGATCCTCTTCATCGCCAGCGTTCAAAGAACTGCTGCCGCATCTCAAGGGATAGAGACTTCCTCACACAGTGTCGCCTAACTTGCTTCCGACTCTTTCTTTTTCACACGCACAACTGTGATCTTGGCGAAACCTTCTTCAAACGTGGGCGGCTTCAGTTTGGCCGCCATGCGGCGCATTACGGCTTCGGGGACTACACGGTCGCGGCGTTCATGGCGCTCAATGCAAACTTCCAGCGGTACATCGAAGAAGACGGCATGCACTTCGTATTGATAATCCTTCGCCAGTTTGATCCAGTGCTGGCGCTCCTGCGGTGTGAGGTTAGTCGCGTCCACATAGTTTGTGGGACGCTTGGCGATGAGCCGCGCTTTGAGCATCGAGCGCAGATTGGAGAAAACGAGATCCTGAAATCGCTGTTCGCGGACATCGTCAAATAGCAACGCGCGAACCATATCGCTCGAGAGCGGCACCACATTGTGGCGCTTGAACCATGAACTCTTTCCGGACCCCGGCAATCCGATAGCCAACACAACCACGCCCTTTGGCGGACGTTGCACTGCGGCAGGCGCGGGTGTCTTAGGCGCCGCTGTGACTGGTTGATCTTCTCCTTCTTTTTCTGCGGCCGCCCCGCCTGCCTCCGGCGTTTCTTCTTCCGCCGCCTCGAGAGGCAGTGCCGGTATCGACCCTTTCACCGCTGCCGGAGTGAAAGCCTGAGCTACAGCCTGTTCCCGCCCCCGCCCTCCACGTCCTCGGCCTCCACGCCGCCGACGACTGCGGCCGCTCGGTTCGGAACTGCGCGGCGCGGGCTGCGATGCTGCCCGATCAGATTCCTGGGGAGGTTCTTCAGCACTGGCATCGGCCAGACGAACCGGTCGTTGTTCCACTGGCCGACCTTGTTGGGCAGGTCGATCTTCTGCAGAAAACGGAGGCGGAGTCGAAACTTCTGATTCGATATTCTCTCTGTCGTCCGGGCCAAGTGCTTGTTCCGCGTCGAAATAAGCTGGCTGCAGGGGAGGTGGAGCAGGTTTATCGGATGGTGCGGCAGGTGTCTTTTTGCGACGCTGCAAGCGGTCGCGCATCCATTTACGCATGCAAGGCTTTTAACACAGAAGAGAGTGTCGGATCAATCCGCGAGCCTGCGGGAGAACCATCCGCGACAGCGGCTCGAAATTTGACGCCATGCATCGCGAGTTTGAGATCGGAGCCGCACCATGCCAGACATTTCAAAACCAATCCCGCCCACCATTCGCGGCCAGAAATATATCTCGCTGACGACGTTTCGAAAGAACGGCACGGCGGTTGCCACTCCGGTATGGTTTGGAGAAGACGCCGGCAAGTTGTACGTGATGACACGCAGCGTCATGGGTAAGACAAAACGTATTCGAAATAATTCTCAGGTGCGGATCGCGCCATGCACCATTCGAGGAAAAGTGACGGGGCAGGAATTTCCGGCCTCGGCGCGCATCCTGCCGCTAGAGGAACAGTCCCACGCACGGCAGACAATCAACCGGAAGTACTGGTTGGCCAGACTTACATCGATTTTTAGCA
>JBAVUV010000319.1:0-4330 GCA_049696955.1 Candidatus Sulfotelmatobacter sp.
AAGATGGTGGTAAGCGTAATCTCAATTTCCGGATCTTCGATTTTCTGCGTAAGCTTGCTGAAGATGTAACCTAATGCCGCTCCCACGGCGGCGCCACCGGCAACTTCGACAACAAAGTCACGAATACCAGTCACAATGGCGAAGTGAGAACTGGCAACAGCTCCGAAGAGAATCCCGTACAAGACAACCGCTGTTCCATCGTTAAACAGACTCTCTCCTTCGACAACGATCGCGAGTCTCTTGTCAACGGCCATGTCCTTGAAAATGGAGAGTATCGAGATGGGGTCCGTCGCAGCCACAATCGCGCCAAAAACCAATGCAATGAGAATGGGAATTCCAAGCGCCCAATGGAGCGAAAAACCGGAGATCAAAGTTGCCGCCAACACTCCCACAGTCGCAAGTAAAGAAATCGGAACAATATTTTCGCGCAGGTGCCGAAACTGAATCTTCAGGCTCCCTTCAAACAGGAGGGCAGGGAGAAAAATAACTAAACTCACATCCGGGGTTAACCAGTCCGGGGGGTGAGCGAAGAGGTTTTGCAATATGGGCAGATGAAATGATCCGAGAAGCAGCCCTCCCAGAACCAGTGCGACGGTGTAAGGAATTCGAAGGCGCGCAGCAATCACGGCAATGATCGAAGCCGCGATCAGTAGCCAGACCAGAAACTCAATCGTCGAACTGGGCGTCATTCGTTAGCTCCCACGGAACTATTCTCCTATCCCGCTACTAAGCGGGCGAGGTGTTCGCCCGAGGAACCAAAGCCGCCGCCAGCGGCTCAGAAATCGAGCGGATATGAAGGTCGCGCTGCGGAAACGGCATCTCGATATTCTCTTTTCGAAATGCTTCGAACTAGGGCCGAGTCTCGCTCGACGGACGGAATCAGCTCACACGCATCCGCAGGATTACATGCGCGAGGTACAGTTTCGCATTGAAGTGCCATGGCTAACGGCATAGGGCAGGTTATCGTCCGGCCTTATGTTACACTCCGGCGAAATACAAGAAAGAGAAAACCGTGTTCGATCCGTCCAGGCTATCCATTGGAGACTGCTTTGACTGCTGACCGCACAGCACCTGAGCCGCGGAGGGTCGGGCCGGCAATTTTGTGGGCGCTCTCGCTGCTGGTAGGGATCGTGGCAGGTCTGGGAGCCGTGGCATTCCGAGCTCTCATCGCGATCTTTCACAATCTTTTCTTTCTGGGCAGGCTCTCCGCAGCATACAACGCGAACACGCACACACCAGCAGGCTTCTGGGGGCCATTTGTGATTCTCGTCCCGGTCGCCGGGGCCGTCGGTGTGGTTTTCCTGGTAAAGAATTTCGCTCCGGAGGCGAAAGGCCACGGCGTACCGGAAGTCATCGACGCGGTTTTCTACCACAAAGGAGTCATTCGCCCTGTTGTATCGGTGGTTAAAGCGCTCGCATCCGCGCTGTCGACCGGTAGCGGCGGATCCGTTGGCCGTGAGGGACCCATCATTCAGATTGGTTCGTCGTTTGGTTCGACCATGGGACAACTCTTGCGTCTGCCCACGTGGCAGGTTGTTACGCTTATCGCCGCTGGCGCAGGTGGCGGAATCGCAGCTACGTTCAATACTCCGGTTGGCGGCGTACTGTTCGCGGTAGAGATCGTCATGCACGAAGTCAGCGCAAGGACGTTGGTGCCGGTGGTCACTGCGACGGCGACGGCCACCTACGTGGGCCAACTCTTCTTTGGCCCGCATCCATCTTTCTCCATCCCTGCTCTGGAAACGACATACTTTCAATTGACTGATCCGCAGGTGCTCGTCGCCTATGCCATTCTTGGTGTGATCACCGGTCTGGTTTCTGCGCTGTTCATTTACTCCATTTACGGATGCGAGCACTTCTTCGAGAATCATGTCAAAGGCGGATACTACGTGCAGCACGCCTCTGGGATGCTGACGGTGGGGCTCATGCTGTATTTCTTTATGCGTTTCTCTGGCCACTACTATGTGGAAGGCGTGGGATATGCCACGATTCAGGACGTGCTCGCCAGCGTGCAGTTCCCAATATACTTTCTCGTTCTTCTGTTTGTAGCGAAGCTGCTTGCCACCTCTCTGACACTCGGCTCGGGGGCGTCGGGCGGTGTGTTTTCCCCGGCGCTGTTTCTGGGCGCGACGGGAGGAGGCGCTTACGGCGTCGTGCTTCACCGGGTGTTCCCGTCACTTCACATCAGCGCACCTGCGTTTGCCGTCGCGGGAATGGCTGGAGTTGTAGGTGGGGCGACAGGCGCAGCCATGGCTGCCATCGTGATGATTTTCGAGATGACGCGCGACTACACGGTGATCATTCCAATGACTCTGACAGTTGCGATCAGCTACGGCGTGCGAAGAAGTGTGATCAAAGACAGTATCTACACGCGCAAGCTGGTTCTGCGGGGGGATCCAGTGCCCGAGTCCCTGCGAGCCGATCTTCAATTCACGCGCCGCGCCGCGAGCATCATGAATTCGAAGCTGCAGATCATTCCGGCAGCAACACCTCTACACCATCTCTCGTCCAACAGAAATGACGCGTTCGTTGTCGTAAACGAGGCAGGCGCCGTGGAGGGAGTGGTCCCTGGAGAGAATCTGGCCGCCCTCGGCCATGCCAGTCAAACTGCGGTGATCGGAGATGTCGTGCAAAGCAACTATGTGGTTGTGACGCCGGATGATTCCGTGTGGAACGTGGTTGCTGCGATGCGCTCTACCGATTCCGCCATCGCGCTGGTTGCTGCGCACAAGACGGATTTGTCAGCCGGTAGTGTGCAAGGAATAATAACCCGTAAAGACATTATGGACGCCCTCGCAGGCGATATGGAGGTGTTCGGCGTCTAAGTGCTCACTGAATTTGTTTGCTCTTCTGGATGAAGCGGTCGCTGACTCCAACGGATCACTTGATGGAAGCCGGAGTCCCACTCCTGCCAGGAGCCAACGACAATGCTCGTGACCATCGAGGGGAACCGGCGAAACCGCAATCATGCCTTTGCCCTGGCTGGTGCTGCGGCGGTAGCGTCCGTAGTTGGAGGATGGTTTTCCCATCCTGTTCTTCTCTCGCTGGGTCTCTCCCCGTTCATCTATTGGTTGCTTCGACGGCGATGCATAAGGCGGTTGAGGATTATGGAACAACCGTTCCCCACTTTGTGGGAACAGGTGCTTGAGTCTCACGTCGCCTTTTTCCGAGCGTTGCCGGCGGATGAGAAAGGACGCTTTCGACAGCTTGTCAAAGTTTTCCTGGCTGAGGTCCGAATCACTGGCATCCAGACCGAGGTCGACGACACCCTTCGGGTCTTGATTGCCGCCAGTGCAGCGATTCCTATCTTCGGATTCCACGATTGGGAATACCATCGCCTGGGAGAAGTGCTCGTCTACCCCGACTCATTCTCTGAGGAGTATCAAACAACCGGAAATGCCGACGTGAACATTCTTGGCATGGTCGGACTGAAGCAAATACGTGGCGTGATGATTCTGTCCAAGCCGTCACTGCTCGCGGGGTTCGACACTGCGTCCACCAGGGACAATGTGGGTATCCATGAATTCGCGCATCTGGTGGAACTGGAAGAGGCCGAAAACGGGCTCCCGCCCGAGGTTCCCTGGCAAGCCGTTAAGCACTGGGTGGAATATGTTGGACGGGAACTTTCCCATCCTTCCAGGAATCACTCCTACATCCGCGATTACGCATACACGAACGAACATGAATTCTTTGCGGTGCTAGCCGAGTATTTCTTCAAGTCCCCGGAGTTGCTCGAAGAAAAGGACCCTGAATTGTATGGGATGCTCCAGGAGATGTTCAATCAGGACACCGCATCTCTGATGGACCTGACGTTCTCGCGCCGCCCGAGATACGGTCGAAATGTCCCTTGCCCATGCGGGAGCCGGAAGAAGTACAAGCATTGCTGTCTGTTGAAGGCTGTTGAAACGAAAACGGCAAATGCGATTGACAGACAGTCAGCGCCTAGACGGGTTCCATGAACTCTCTTCTGCGGCGAGGTACAGATGACCAACATTCCGGTGACACCGCAGGCAACCCACATCATTGGCTTTGATGAGGTGGTCAATTTTGAACAGACAGGCTCTGGCTAGCTCATTAGACTCGGCGCGCCGGAGAGTTATTCAACTCGCCTAGGTCATTCGGGTTTGTTATCGCTTGCATCGCTCTCGCGAGGCAATGGCGAGCCAAATTCAGCTGTACCGATCGAGAGGAGACGTGGCCATGGACTCCCTCGGCCTTCGTGCAAAACGGGAAACTCGAAATCCGGATGAAAAAGGTGCACCCCGCCAAAAATAATCCGAAGGCCACTGCCGCCGCAGGCCTCATCACAGATAAGTGATTGTAGCTGCTT
>JBAVUV010000320.1:0-10224 GCA_049696955.1 Candidatus Sulfotelmatobacter sp.
GTCCATGATGTTCCGGGGCGCATATACGGACGAATTCTATCGCGCGTTACATGACGCTTTGCATACGCAAGTGGACGCCTGGCATTCCGGCCACAATGGTGAAACTCCGATCCGGCAAAATCATGAATACTCCGGCCGCAGTGTCGATCAAATGTGGGCACAGGTAATCCAACTGGAAAAGACCTGCCGGAACTCTGACCCCACCATGCTGGAAGCTTTGTCGACAGACTCGCTTGTGCAATTGCAACCCGCTCCCGGCTTTGCGCACGGCTGTTCCTCGATCGAAGGTTCGGGTAACGACTAACCCAAGTCTCGGCATGCATCTACTGCTCACTCACGGCTATTTTTTGTACGAGGATCCGAAGGAGCTTCAGATCATGAAGCCGTATCCTCCTTTGGGCATCCTCTACATTTGTGCTCACCTGCGCCGAAAGGGTGTGCAGGTTCAAGTCTTCGATTCAACGTTTTCCTACCGCCAGCAACTGTTCGATGTCATTCGGAAGGGCCCTCCCTCAGTGCTCGGCGTATACGCAAACCTGATGACGCGGCCCAACGTGGTTGAGATTCTGCGCTGCGCTAAAGATGCCGGTTGGCAAACGATCGTCGGCGGCCCCGAGCCGGGTGCATACATCGAGCAGTATCTGGACGCCGGAGCGGATTTCGTGGTTCTCGGAGAAGGGGAGATTACTCTCGAAGAGTTGCTTCCTGTGCTGCATGGGGAGTCGAATCGGTCTCTGGATGAGATTGCAGGAATCGCCTTCCGCTCAGCCGGCGGCAACATCATCCAAACGCGACCACGGGAGCAGATTCGCGACATCAACGCCCAGCCTTGGCCGGAGCGTGAGGCCATCGACATGGGCCGCTACGTTTCTGCGTGGCGCGAACATCATGGCACTGGTGCCGTGTCATTGATCACGGCCCGAGGTTGCCCGTATCACTGCCGCTGGTGCAGCCATCAGGTGTTTGGCAAGACCCATCGCCGCAGGACGCCGGCATCGGTAGCCGATGAACTCGCCTGGCTGGTTGAGAGATATCACCCAGACATGGCCTGGATGGCGGATGATGTGTTCACGATTCATCACGGCTGGCTTTTCCAATACGCTTTAGAGTTGAAGCAGCGCGGCCTCAAAGTGCCATTTGAATGCATTTCCCGCGCCGACCGTTTGAATCCCAAGGTTGTTCAGACGCTGGCCGAGATGGGTTGCTTTCGGGTGTGGATCGGTTCTGAGAGTGGCTCCCAGCGAATTCTGGATGCGATGGAACGCGGCGTGACTGTGGACGAGGTTCAAGCCGCGGTGAGTCTATGCCGTTCAAATGGGATTCAGACCGGAATGTTCCTGATGTGGGGATATGAGGGTGAGGAACTTGACGACGTCGAGGCGACGATCCAACACGTCAAGAAGAGTGATCCAGATATTTTCTTCACCACAGTGGCGTATCCGATCCAGGGGACCGATTACTCCTTTCAGGTGGCCGCGCGGACAGAGCGTTTGAAAGAGTGGAGCGTCAGTTCGGACCGCGACGTGCGCATCCAGGGCCGCCATTCCCGCCACTTTTACGGGCTCGCTGATCAGCTACTTCGAAGCGAGGTTGAACTCGAGCATACGCGGAGAAAGTCGGGCGCCGAAGCCGCCGTGATCGCGGAATTGCAGAACAAGGTGGCTGACCTGCGTCTTGGTTTGCACGCCTCCTCTGCCGAGGTGGAGGCTTGACCACAGCGAGGATGCCTTTCACCGAAGCGAGTGGACATTCGTCGCCATTCGACACCATCGCCGAACAATATGACGCCACATTTACCTGGTCGACAATCGGCCAGGTTCAGCGTGATCCGGTTTGGGATGAACTTAAGAAAAGCTTTCATCCGGGAGATCGAATTCTCGATATCGGCTGCGGTACAGGAGTGGATGCGCGTTTTCTGGCTGAGCAGGGCATCGACGTCGTTGCCTGCGACAGCTCGGCATGCATGTTGAGAATTGCCGAGCAAAGGATTGCTGGCCCTCCCGAACTCGCTGGCTCGGTTCAACTGCGTCTGCTGCCCGCGGAAGAGCTCTCAAGTCTGCGCGATGAAGGTCCTTTTGATGGTGCTTTTTCAAATTTCGGCGCGGTCAATTGCGTCAAGGACATGGCTAAACTGGCGAGCGACCTGGAGCGGCTGCTCAAACCGCGCGCAAATCTGCTGTTATGCCTGATGGGTCCGATGTGTCTTTGGGAAACCGCGTGGTATCTCCTCCACGCAAAGTTCGCAAAAGCGTTCCGGCGTTTTCATCGCGCCGGCATTGAAGCGCAGGTAGCTGAAGGTGCCGTCTTCCACGTCCACTATCCGTCCGTGCGTTCTATCCGGCGTATATTCGCTCCTGGATTTTCTCTGAAGACTATCCGAGGTATCGGAGTTGCCGTGCCTCCTAGTTATCTTGAAGCGTGGGCAGGTCGATTTCCGGGTATGGTGAGGCTGGGGGCGAGTGCTGATCGGTTTCTGGGGCGTTGTCCCGGAATTCGCATGTTTGCTGACCACGTGTTGTTGCGGTTCGAGCGAACCAACACAGGAGAGAATCTGTGACCTCATCCGCCCCAACTCTTCCCGCGATTTCTCCAGCGAGCCACCCTGCTGCGTCGCTGCTCCAGTTGCGGTGCCCTGTCTGCCATCAGGGACCATGCACACTGTCTTCCCCTAATGAGCCAAGCTGCATCGCGTGTGGATTTGTGTTTTCAGAATTTGACGGAATCTACAATGCGCTGCCGCCAGATCGCGAGGCGGCTTTTCGCCAGTTTGTCCGCGACTACGAGTCGGTGCGGGCAAAAGAGGGCCGAGGTTCCAGTAGCGCCGACTATTATCTGGCGCTTCCGTTCAAGGATCTTACTGGCCGCAACTCATGGCAGTGGCATATTCGAGCGCGTACGTTTCGTTTCATGGAAAAGCATCTGTTGCCGAACATCGAAGGTACCCATCTCCGGGGTTGCGACATTCTCGATATCGGCGCGGGCAATGGATGGTTGTCTTATCGGTTGGCGAAACGTGGCCAGCGTTCAGTGGCTGTCGACCTGCTGGTCAATGACACTGACGGGCTCGGGGGGGCCCGGCATTACTTCCAGCATGGTCCTGCATTTTTGCGCTTCAAGGCCGAAATGGATTGCCTGCCATTCATGCCCGCGCAGTTCGATGTGGTGATCTTCAACGCGTCGCTCCACTACTCCGTGGACTACCGCCGAACTCTCCAGGAAGCGCTGCGATGTCTGCGGAGCGGAGGGCATTTGATTGTCGCGGACTCTCCCCTCTATCGCAGGGAGGAGAGTGGAGAAAAGATGTTGCAGGAAAAGCGAGCGGCTTTCAACCGGCAGTTTGGCTTCAGCTCCGACAGCATTCAAAGCCGCGAATACCTCACCCCGGAGACACTGACTGATCTGTCGACTAAGCTGGCGCTCAAATGGAAGGTCTATAAGCCTTGGTACGGGCTTAGCTGGGCTCTTCGCCCCATAAAAGCAAGCTTGACGAGGCGCCGCGAGCCGTCGAAGTTTTATCTGCTGCATGCCAGAAAGGAAAACTGATTTCGTGTCTGTCGCCGCCATGGATATAGACGATGTCTGGAAACGCAGCAGCGCGCAGGCCATTCTTCACAGCGGTGTTTGCGGATGACCACGCTCATATCCATCTCGACCTCTGGTCCCAGGATCGACAGTGACGACCTCGATCTCCATCGTGTCCACAGCGTCCCAGTCGTCGTGATTTCTCCTCACAATCAATGCGACTGTCACTGCGTGATGTGTGACATCTGGAAGATTCGCGATGCGAAAGAGTTTTCGGTTGCAGACCTTGAGCGTCAGATCGCATCGTTTCGCGAACTGAGGGTTCGTTGGGTAGTGTTTACCGGCGGTGAACCCCAGAAGAACAGCCGTCTTCCCATATTGGCGGGGATGCTTCGCGATGAAGGGATCCGCGTCACGCTTCTCACCGCCGGGCTGCTCCTCGATGCACAAGCCGAAGCAATCGCCGCAACCGTCGATGATGTAATAGTCTCGCTGGACGGCCCTCCGGCATTGCACAACCGCATCCGTCGGGTTCCAAAAGCTTTTGAGCGGCTTGCGGCGGGGGTGAGGGAACTGCGGCGCCTGCGCCCGGACTTGCCCATACGTGCCAGGTGCACGGTGCAAAAGCTTAATCATTGCTCCCTAAGCGATACCGCCGTTTCGGCGCGGGAAATTGGTCTAAACTCCATCTCATTTCTTGCCGCCGACGTCAGTTCCTCGGCTTTCAATCGCCCCTCTAACTCCTCAACCGAGCATCACGAACAAATTGCCCTCAATGCCGTCGAGGTAGAAGAACTGGAGCAAGAGATTCAGCGCCTGATCCAGGGGCATGCCGCCGACCTCGCTTCTGGTTTCATCGCGGAAAGCCCAGCTAAGCTTGGCCGTATCGTGCAGCATTTTCGCGCCTGCCTCGGACAGCTCGAACCGGTCGCTCCACGCTGCAACGCACCTTGGGTTTCGGCCGTGATTGAAGCTGGAGGGGACGTCCGGCCTTGTTTCTTTCATCGTCCGCTGGGAAATACTCGCGACGGATCGTTGCACGAAATCCTGAATAGTCCACAGGCTCTCCAGTTCCGCAGGAATCTCGACATCGCCAGTGATCCGATTTGTCAGAGATGTGTGTGTTCTCTGTTTGTTCCGAACCCGGAAACATTTGCTGCCAGCCCTGCCGTCGGTGCTCAGGCGGCGTACGGGGGAGAAGAACGCAATGGCTGAGCCGACGGAGGAAAGGATTGTGCTCGATTCTGTCGGTTCTTCTGGCTCGGCATGTGGACCAGAAGTGTCCGGAGTTCTTCCGGATCCCATTGGGTGCGATTTTAGTCTTCCATTGAAGGCTGTTTTCCATCCGCTCGGCTTCACGGTCGAAATCGCCACCAATTGTCCCGACGTATTAGCAGCTGCGGAGGAGAATTGGAAATCATTCGACAAGGTGTTTTCTGCGCCGCCAGTCCAACTCTACATCGCCGTGACCGCCGGTCAAGCAACCGATTGCCCGCCTCCTCCCACTTACCGGGGACAACGCAACCTGGTGATGTTCGTCGCCAGTCCTCATGATTTTGCCGTGTGTGATCTGACGACTGGGTTTGCTTCCTGCTGGCTATCGGCACGCACTGTTGAGAACGGTGCGTATCTCCGATATCACTTTCTTGACGCGATGGCATTGCTTCTAGTCGAAGCGTTATATTTGACTCCGGTCCATGGGGCCTGTGTTGCCTTCCGCGGCCGCGGTCTGCTGCTGTGTGGTGATTCTGGAGCAGGGAAGTCCTCACTCTCTTTTGCCTGCGCGCGCCGGGGATGGACATTCGTCTCCGACGACGCCAGCTTCCTGGTTCGAGGGGGGAAACGGCGCGTTGTCGTAGGCAATCCTCACCACCTGCATTTTCGCGAATCCGCCACCGAGTTGTTTGCTGACTTGAGGTCACACTACCCCACGACCCGCATTAACGGAGAAATTGCGATTGAGCTAACGACGGCGAACATGCCGGAGCTTCTTACGGCCCCGCAATCGCCAATTGACTTCCTCGTCTTTCTTAACCGGCAAACTTCAGGTCCAGCGAGCCTGCGGCCCTTCTCCAGGGAGCGAGCTTCGCTGTGTTTGGAGCAGGTCATTTGTTATGGGGAACAGCACCTCCGCGATGCGCAGAAATCTTCCTTGCGCGATCTTCTCCTTGCACCTGTGCTGGAGTTGCGATATAGCGATCTGGACTCCGCCGTAAGTTGCCTCGAAGCTTTGGTTCACGAGGGAATTTGACCGGCTGAAGCAAGTGCCGCTTTAGCTTCTTGCCGACCGCCACCAGCAAAACCCGTGCCAGAGCGTGGTCGGTAGCGCCAATAAGTTGTACGTCATACGCATAAATAAATAGATAACGTATCGAGTGTACCTGTGTGCAACCGACTCCTCCATCGGAGAGATATTCGGCACCCGGCTGGCGATTGCCGCATCCACTGGGCGCACTCTCGGAAGCAGCCGCGCAAGAACCACCTTCCGCTTCTCGGCAGCAGACTCCAGCAAGCTACTGTGCAGCCATGCCCGGTCCTTGTTCGGCCGTAACCATCCCATCGGAGAAGGAGAAGTACCGTGGAATTCGAACCAGCGCCGTGTGCCGGCCGGAAGATGCTCGATTTCTGTTTCGACCGCCTCTTGCAGGTCACAATGGAACCAAGTCTTTGCCAAGAGGAAAGAAACCGACTCGAGGCGTCTCAGTTCACGGTCGTGCATCGCCATCCAACTACCCCAAAATTCCTTGTTGTGCGAGTTTCTGTGTAGGAACCACGCCAATTCGTACACTTGAGAGGTCACGATGTTTCCGCGCAAAAGGTCGCGAAGAAGATTGAGGGCCAGGTAGCCCAGATTGTCAATCGGACACAGAGTTGAAAAGCTAATCTCTTCCATCCTTCTCGCAACACGCCTCTCCCAAAAATCGTTCAGGGATTCTGGACCGCATCGTGCGGCGGCATGGTCCCACAGGCAATGGTGGAGCTCAATCGTGAGTGGCATTTCCGGATCGTAGGCGTTTCCGCGCCACTGCCATGTTGTTCTTCGACGCAGGGGCGGCAGATGATCCCACGCGTCATCTGATCGGTGTTGCGCTCGATAGCCGAGAGCGAGGAGCGCATCGCGAGCATGAAAAATACTTTCGGCAGGGCAGAACAGATCAATGTCGGACTGAATCCGATGGCGGGGATCAGGTGCATAGTCTGGCACTTTGGCAAAGCCCTTCAAGACCATGTTGTCGACATGCGCCTCACTCAAAGCGTCCGCTATTTCGGTATAGGTGGTCTTGATCGTTTGGAACCTCTGTGCGTTGTCGGCTATATTCCGTTCCACTCTCGAGCGCACCCAACCTGGAAGATGGCTGTTATAAGCCTGAGCCAGGGGGATTGTCAGATGCATCTGATCACCGAAGACAAGAAGGCCCTCCCACTCAGAATCGTCGAGAGTTTGCAGCAGTTCGGGCTGCGCGTTCCGAAAGCTGAGAGCAGAAATCAGCGCAGTGACGTGGCGTGGGGTACTCGGCATCGCTCTCTTCTTCTCCGAAAGTGGCGACCTTGCTCTAGCCGCTCTAGAGACTCTAGCAAGGAGATCCGTGCCGGGCTAGATCTGATTTCGCACCGGGCCACCGTTCACCATCCACAATACGCTCGTATCCGCGGTTGTTTCATCCTCCAACATCTTGAGAGCGGGTTCTTTCACCATGGCGTGAAAACCTGAAAACGTGAATACCCGAAAAGAGGTACTCTCTTCCTTGAAAGTACAACTGAATTCGCGCCCGCAGCCGCCACTGCACCTAGAGGGTTCTGACGATGATGGCTCCAGTTAAGGCGGCGCAACGCGGAAGACGGTGTTACTGACCAGCGCGTGATCCGGTGTGGCGGAAATTGTCAAAAATTAATTTGGCGCTCCAGCGCCCAATTGATATATGATGTCTGCGCCCATAGGCCGCTGGCAGTCCCGGGGGAAAAAGAACGGGAGTTTCGATGCGCAGTGTTGCGCCACCACTCTTCGAGGAGATTAAGACATGACGAGTAAAGCAAGTTTGTGGAAATTGTTGGTGCCCTCTTTTCTACTGTTGGCTTTCGGTACGAGCCAATTCGCCGCTGCCGTCCCTACTACACTTTGCGTAAATCCTGCAGGCTCAAATGGTTGCTATAAGACGATCACCGCCGCTTTAGCGGCAGCCCCAGCCGGCTCAACCATCAATGTTGCCGCGGGCACGTACGCGGAAGCCGTCATCATTAGCAAATCGGTTTTCCTATTGGGGGCTGGATCGACCAGGACGGTCGTGAACGCACGCGGCCTCCCCAATGCGATCTACGTCGACGGTCTCGACAATCCCGGCTTGTCCGGTGTGACGGTTACGGGATTTAAGTTGGAGAATGCCAACTATGAGGGCTTTGCCGCGACCAGTGTGTCAAACCTTAACTTTTCGGGCAACCTGGTGACCGGAAATGACAAGTCGCAGGATACCGCAAGCGGGACTTGCCCAGGCCTGACCACCTACGCCCCGTGGGAAACCGCGGAGGGCCTCGACTGCGGCGAAGGAATTCATCTCGCTGGGACCAGTTATTCGACGATCGCGAATAACGTCAGTGAAGGAAATGCCGGGGGGATCCTGATCACTGATAACACGGCCCGGAGTCAGTACAATGTGATTTCGGGAAACACCATCAAGGACAATTTGTATGACTGCGGAATTACCATGCCCTCGCAGCCTCCCTACCCCAGCGGAGGGAGCCCCAAGGGCGTCTATAACAATGTCATTTACAACAACACCGTAACCGGAAATGGGACTGGCCTCGCAGGCGCAGGCGCGGGAGTACTCCTCGCCGGTGGCGGGCCGGGATCGGCGATTGTGAATACTTTGATCATCGGCAATACGCTCACCCACAACGGGATTCCCGGCGTGGTCTTTCATGCTCACTCCACGGGCGTAACCATCCAAAACACCATTGTCGCTGGCAACACTATCACCAACAACGGCGCCGATGTTGGGGATGCTGTAACCCCGGGGACGACCGGAATCAATTTTTTCGGCTCCGCAGCGGCAGGAGGGGCAGCCACGATGACAGGTACGCAGATTTACGGGAATAACATTACTGGCCAGGACTATTCCATCATTGCCAACAGCAGCACGAACCCGCTGAGTGTACACCTCAACAATCTAACCAATGTCGGCGGCGGCGGTCTGGCCAGTCTGAGCAACGATACGATCGACGCAACACAAAACTACTGGGGCTGCACGGAAGGTCCAACCACCACTTCCTGCGCCACCGCGACTGGGCCTGGTATAACCACGAGTCCATACCTGACCTCGCCGGCAACATATTAAAACCGGTTCGAACCTTGGCCGTAACCGGACGATGTTTGAGGGGAGGCGATCTTCGCCTCCCCTTAACAACATGGGTGCTGCATTGTTTGTAGAAGCTGACAAAAACCCCTGCCCGCTCGAGCAAATCAAACATTATTCGCCACATCCGAAGTTGGCCTGAGCGGTACTGTTCGGAACTGAGAAAATATCCTCTCCTTAGCGGGTATCAGAGGGAAATGGTGTTGTCCCGCGGTGAGAGCCAGCGCTGCTTTCTACCGGAACCGAGATCGTTGCTTCCGACGGATGAATTTTAGGCCGAGTTCAGAGCCACCTCTTCGCATACAATCGCACGATGAAGACCATCGCTCTCGAAGAGCACTTTGTTACTGCCAGTTTCCTGAAAGCCACCGGGGCCTATGGCACCGCCGCGCCGCCACGCCTTCAGCAGATGCAGGCCAAGTTACTCGACCTCGGCGCCGGGCGCATCGCGGCGATGGATGAGGCGGGGATCGACCTGCAGGTGCTTTCGCTCACCACCCTGGTCGGAAGCCTGCAGGCCGCAACCGCGACTGCGGTTCTTCACGATGTAAACGACGAACTGGCTGCGGCCGTGAACGCTCATCCCGGCCGTTTCGCTGGCTTCGCGGCGCTGAACACGAGAGATCCCGAGGCCGCGGCCAAAGAGTTCGAACGCTGCGTCGACCGTTTGGGTTTCAAGGGTGCCCTACTCTCTGGTACCACGGATGGCGAGTTTCTTGACCAGCCTAAATTCATTCCCATCTTCGAAGCCGCAAACGCCCTGCGGGTTCCCATTTACGTTCATCCCGCGCCGCCTCCCGAAGCGGTGAAGAACGCCTATTTTTCCGGGCTTCCCGGCGAGACCGGGCTGGTTCTCTCGATCGCCGGCTGGGGCTGGCATGCGGAGACTGGACTGCACAGCCTGCGCCTCATCGTCTCTGGACTTTTCGATCGTTTCCCGGAGCTGCAGGTCATCATCGGCCACATGGGCGAGGGTGTGCCTTACGCGCTCGCCCGATCAAACCAGTTACTGACTGGAGTGGCTCGGCACCTCAAACTTTCCGTCGCGGAATATTTCCATCGGAATTTCCATGTCACCACCAGCGGATATTTCACGCTGCCGCCATTCCAATGCGCGTGCGAAGTCGTAGGCATCGACCGCCTGTTGTACTCGGTCGATTATCCGTTCAGTGCTAATACGCAAGGAAGGGATTTCCTCAACTCGCTCAAACTCAGCGATGACGATAAGTCCAAGCTCACCCACAGGAACGCCGAGGCCCTGCTCAAGCTCTAAGTCGCGAATCCCGGTTATTGAAAAGTCGCGGCGAAGCGCGCGGAATGGTCGTATTGCGTGGATCTGCGCGGGGCCGAGACC
>JBAVUV010000321.1:0-3774 GCA_049696955.1 Candidatus Sulfotelmatobacter sp.
GAACACAAGTGCTGGGGCGGGTTTTGCAGGCGAGTTCGGGAAGCGCGACGGTGCAGATGTTCCTGGATATGCCGGGTTCGAGTGTGAGCAGCAGCGCAGCGTATTCGATTCCCTGGCTCACGACGAACACCACGGGGACGGCGATCAGCTTTTCGAGTACGGCGAATAAGGCGGAGCTATGGGGAGTGGTGCTGACGTTTCCGCTAACAACGACGCAAGTGACGTATGACGTTTCGACTGCGGATAACTCGAGCAATACATACGACATTGGCGTGTTGAACAGTTCGGGGAGCGTTGTGGCGCACATCGGAAGCACTGCGGGGACGACATTCGCGCCGAGCACTGGTTTCAAGACGTTGAGCTGGGTGGCTGGAGCTACGTTGCAGCCGGGGAAATATTATCTGGCGATTACGAGTAGCTGCATTAGTGCTTGCGCGCAGATTTATGGGGGGACGTCGGCAGGGTTTACGTTCCTGGGAGGAAGCAGTGGGACGGCAGAGAGTGTGACGTCGGGGGGAACACTGAACAATGGGATTACGATTCCGGCGGACAATCCGACGCAGGCGACGATTATGGCGTGGGAGATTCACTAGGGTTAGCGGTGAGGTTGAGATGGCCACCGGCGAGAGCTGGTGGCTTTTTTCTTGGTCCCGTTGAGAGTGGGCTTGACTATACGGGACGGCGATCGAGCTGCGCTCGAATGGACAGCCGAGGGCGGCTGTCCCCACTTTTTACTTTTTTTTACTTTTTCGATTCTACAAATTTGTTGGCGGGGAGGACGTTATGGGCAGTGCGATTGATCCGGAAGCGGCGGAACCATCTGGCATGCAGGCTTTTGAGCAGAGTGACCGGAATCCAGCGGTCACGAATTGGAATGGGACGGACTCCGAAGGCGGGCAGCTGGTTACGCCCCCGTTTTCGGAGAGCCGAGTAACTCAGCCTGGACCGGCGCCTTCGGCGGATGCGGGACTGATGGATTACGACGATCTCGACAGCGCAGACAGCGTGCAGGACGAGGCTGAACGAGAGGGGTAACGCACGGGAGGGTTGCGGGCCATCGGTGAAGAGCCGATGGCTTTTTTATTGGGGAGAAAAATGCGCAACCACAAAGGACACGAAGGAAATTTAAAGATATGAGAAGGATTCTCACCATCATGCTCGTTACGTATGCCAGCGTATCGGGGGCGACGACGTATTACGTGAGTTCGAGTTCCGGAAATGATGCGAACAGCGCGACGTCGGCATCGGCGCCGTGGAAGACGATCGCTCATGTGAACGGGCAGACATTTCAGCCGGGGGATTCGATTTTATTTAAGCGGGGGGATGTTTGGAATGAGAGTCTGACGCCTGGCTCTTCGGGGAGCTTGGGAAATCCGATTACGTTCGACGCTTACGGGAGCGGAGCGGCGCCGAACTTTACGGGGTATTACGCGGTGCCTTCGACGGCGTGGGTGCTGGTTACGGGGAATGCGTGGAAGGCGGCGGTGCCGACGACTTATACCGCGATTAACTTTTGTTTGTTCGGTTCGGTTTGGGGGCAGAAGGTGGCGGCGGTGTCGTCGAACCTGACGGCGGCGGGAGACTTTTACCTGGCAAACGGATACCTCTACGTTTTTGCTTCTGGAAATCCGGCAAATTTTTATAACGAAGCCATCGTGCCCATGGCGCTGAGTAATGTTCCGGTGATCAACATCAACGGGCAGTCGTGGCTAACGTTTCAGCATTTTCTGGTGAATTGGTTCGATCAATATGGGGTGTACGTGCAAGGAGCGAGCGATCATCTGGTGTTCGCCAATATGGAAGCGGACTCGATGATTCCGCAGGGGACGCAGCCGCTGGGATTTTATGTGGATGAAAGCGCGCCGGGACCGGGGGATATCAAAATCTATAACTCGGAGGGGCACCTCAATTACGATGCATTTCGCTTTGATGGGGCGGCTACGTCGATCACGATGGTGAACGACAAGGCCTATGCGAATCGTGACGGGGCGCTGGTGGATAACACGGGGGTGGTGACGTACTCCTATTGCCATTTTTATGCTTCGAGCCTGGCAGCGGCGGGATCGACGGATGTGGAGTGGACCAGTGGCGATGGACCCACAGCAGGAGCGGGAAATATTGCTGCGGATACGGCGCCGGCAGTGCAGGTGTATCAGCGATATCCAGCGGAGATCACGTTGACGGTGGACGATTCGGGGATGACGCCGGGTGCGGATACTTATTACGCGAACACGGTGTTGCCAGTTGCGGATGCGGCAGGAGTTCCTGTGGGGGCGGCGATTACGGTGGGTTACACCGCAACCATCAACCCGATTATTTCAGAAATCCAGGGATGGATTAATGCGGGAAGAGATGTGACTTCGCATTCCATGTCCCACACTTACTACACGAATACGGATGGGGAAAGTCTGACATTTTATTTATCGCAGACACCGTTCGCACAGACCAAGCCCGCTCTAATCGACGAGGAATATCTGGGGCCAGGATTGGATCCGACAACCTGGACGGTCAACGATCCGTCGTCAGCGATCTCGGTAACGGCGCAGACGCTGCAGGTTGCGGGAGGGAGTGGTGTGGACGGGCGCACCACGGTCCGTTTTGTGGAGCAGATCGAAGTGGGCGGAGCATTGGAGTTGCAGCACGGAGATGTTAGCTTTACCGCGGCATCCCGGGGGGTGCTGGGCGGTTTGTACGCGGGAACGATTTCGGCGGCGGGATGTTTGGCGGGATTTCAGATTACGCCTTCGGGAGCGGGTTCGACCATACAGGCGCTCATCAATGGATCAGGCACGGGCCCGGCTATGGCGACCACAACCGGCCATCAATATTTCCTTACGACTTATCTGTATTCGATGGAAGTCTATCGTGCCGGGGAGACTTATCATTCTTCTTCGCATCGGGCGGGAAGCGGATGGGGAGGCGCGGCGGTCGCGGCGGATGTGCGCTTCGTGCTCGAGGTGCAGGACATTGATCCAAGTAATCCAGCAACGCTGATGGCCCCGGCGACGGTGCTGTACGACGGCGTGATCACCAGCGCGCCTGGATTCTGTACCTACGCGCTGGTGAATGCGATGAATATGCAGTGCAGCATCGCATACACCTATGTGGCGCACATTCCGCTGCCCGAGGTGCGGACGGCGCTGCCCGATGCCAATTATGTTACGCAACTGGTGGGAGCTGCGGCCGACGGGGGACAATGCATCATTAGCAGCGCCGAGACGCTTAACTTTTACGTGCAATTCCTGCCGGTATTGAATCAGCTCATCGTGGCGAGCTATCGCGGGTCTGGCCGGGCTGTGGCCCAGGTGGAGAACGAAGCGAGCGTTGCGTCGTTGCAGAAGGGCGCGGACGACGGGACTCGAGGCAGCGTGAGGGTAGCGAAAACGCCGTCTGCGCGTACGGACGTGGATTGCGAGAACGCGGCCTTGGCAATTTTGGATGACACGGCGGGAATCGCCTGGTCGGGAACGTATGAGACGTGGAGCGATTTTTTGCCGGGCGGTGCGGAAGATATTTTTCCAGGGGATGCGGTGGCGGTGAATGTTTCCTCTCGTGGGGCCTCGTTCACGGCCATTGTGCGGGAAGTGGAAATGGAAATCGCTGATCCGGCGGACGATCGCAGTTTCTACACGATAGGCTTTGCAAATGATTTGGCGTCGCCGCTGGGGATTGAGTATGCGGCGAGTGCAACCACGATCGCGTTGCAGGATATGCCTCCACTGCTGCAAACGACGCAAGTGGGCGCCTATTACCAGGTGAATCTGACGGAGGCGC
>JBAVUV010000322.1:0-2482 GCA_049696955.1 Candidatus Sulfotelmatobacter sp.
AGCCTGCGCAGCAAAGGCCAGCTTGATGTGGCGCAAGTGGCTGAGAGTTTCGGCGGTGGTGGCCACCGGTGCGCCAGCGGCTGCTCGGTGGCGGGACCGCTGTCCCGGGCTGTGCAGCAGATTCTAGAGAGTCTGCGTTGGGGTTCTTCGGTGCAGTGAGCTTACGAATTCGTTTTTCCGTCGAATTGTTGATTGATGATTGCTGATTGCTGATTGATGATTTCTGATTGTTGATTAAAGGCCCGATGGCGTGGCTTTCTAATCAGCAATCAGCAATCAGAAATCAACAATCAACAATCACAATTCACCACCGCTGCCCGCACGTCCCGAACTTTTATCCGCATGACGAATCGCACTCGCACTGACGCGCTGCTGCTCGCCGGCTTTTGCGCGTTTTTGTTTTTTTATGGACTTGGGCAATTCGGCTTGATTGGAGCTGACGAACCGCGCTATGCGCAGGTCGCGCGCGAGATGTTGGAGCGTCACGACTGGATCACGCCGGCGCTGGGAGGCCAGCCCTGGCTCGAGAAGCCGCCACTTTATTACTGGCAGGCTATGCTGGCGTACAGGATTTTTGGCGTGAGCGACTGGGCTGCGCGGCTGCCGTCCGCGATCGATGCTACTTTTCTTGTAGTGGCGGTGTATTTCTTCTTGCGCCGCTTCCGGCGTGGATCTGAGATCGACGGCGCGCTCATTGTGGCCTCTTGTGCGGGCATCACGGGCTACGCTCGCGCCGCATCCATGGACATGGCTCTGGCCGCGGCTTTCACCATGGGCATGCTGGGGTGGTGGGCTTGGCACGAAACTGGGAAGAGAACCTATCTTGCGGCGTTCTTTGCTTTTATGGCTTTTGGAACACTGGCAAAAGGGCCAGTGGCGCCATTTCTGGCTTGCATTGTCATTGCTGTATACGCGTCCTCTCGTCGTGACCTGCGTGTGGCCTTCAAGACAATCTGGCTGCCGGGGATTCTTCTTTTCTGTGTAATTGCGCTGCCCTGGTATTTCGCGGTGCAGGCGCGCAATCCCCAGTTCTTCCGTGAGTTCATTGTTGAGCACAATCTCGGGCGATTCTCGAAAAATATTTATCATCACGCTGAACCGTTCTGGTATTACCTGCCGGTGACGGCATTGGCGCTCTTTCCCTGGATTGTCTTTGTCTTCGCGGCTTTTGTTCGATCGGTGCGGGAGTGGTGGATTGGGCGGAACTTGGCAGACGCATCGAAAGGAATGCCGGAATATCGATTTGGTATTTTCCTCTGCTGCTGGCTGATCTTGCCTGTCGTGTTTTTCTCAATTTCGCAATCGAAGCTTCCCGGCTATATTTTGCCGGCCATACCAGCCGGAGCGATTTTGTTGGCGGATTATCTGAAGCATCGTGTGGAACAAAATGATGCCGAAGCGGCTCCGCTCTGGCTTGCGATTCTGCACGCGCTGTTCGCTGCGGCTCTGATTGTTCCGGCATTGCTGATCGCCTATCTGATCACGCAACACCGGCTTCCGGGCGGCCAACCGATGCTGGTAGCGCTGGCCATTGCGTTTGTGATTGCGGTTGGAATTGCGTTCACACTGGTGCGCAGGAACGGTCTGCGCATGGTGCGCTTCGTCACGCTGATTCCGGTTGTGCTGGTAGTCGGAGCTGTGTTGAAACTCGGTTCCGGAGCTATTGATGCTTCGCTCTCGGCGCGTCCGTTGGCGCAAGAAATTTCCGCCGTGGAGATGAAACCGCTACCGCTGGCTGTTTACCACGTTCGCCGCGAACTGGAATACGGCCTCACTTTTTACCGCAACCAGCTAACCTTTAATTACGACTGGGGGAGCGTTCCGCAGGAAGAGCACCTGGTGGTGGCGCCGGAAAATTCGCAAGTAATGATTGCCAGGTTGGTGGCGGGCCGCCGCGTTTCCTATCTCGGCCACTATGCTCCGCAGCACGTGGACTATTTTTGGGTCGCTGCCGCATCGCGGCCTTCGCCTTAACAGCGCTGTTAGCTGCTCGTATTCAGACAGTTTGCCTAAGCTCCGAGAAAGGCACTAAACTCGGAGTTCTGCCGCCGCGAACTGAGCCAGCATTTGCTGGCCGGGTTTGCAGGAGCCCCGTGGAGATTCTCGACCTCAGACATTTTTCTTCCGTGGATGTTCGCCCCCTGCTCGACGACGAGGCTCGAGTGTGGGCAAATCTGCTTTCGTGGGACTACAGCGGATCGGCGGAGATGATTCTGCGCTATGTCGATGCAAAAATTCTTCCTGGCTACGCGGCAATCGAGCGCGGCCGCATTTTCGGCTACACGTTCTTTGTATATGAAGGCAGCAAGGGTGTGGTCGGCGATCTGTTCGTGACCAACGGTAATCGTCTTCCTAACCCGCGGGAGGTCGAGATTAAGCTGCTCACGCACGTGATTGAAACGTTGCAGCAATCCCCGGGAATCCATCGTGTTGAAGCCCAATTGCTGGCGCACGACACAGGGAGTGTTGCGCGGCCATTCCT
>JBAVUV010000323.1:0-1929 GCA_049696955.1 Candidatus Sulfotelmatobacter sp.
TGCGTATCAAGGGGCAACTCGCTGACCTCGTCCAAGAACAGAGTCCCTCCATCCGCGAGCTCGAATCTACCCATCCGGCGTTCCAAGGCACCCGTGAATGCGCCCTTCATGTGTCCAAATAGTTCACTCTCGACAAGGCCGGTGGGGATCGCTCCACAATTCAGTTTCACGAGCGGGCGCCCCTTGCGCTTGCTGTGACTGTGTATGGCGCGGGCAAACAACTCCTTGCCACAACCGGTCTCGCCTAATATAAGAACTGTCGAGTCAGTGGGGGCAACAGTCTCAACCTGTTGCAGCACTTTAATAAGGGCTCGACTGTTCCCCACGACCTCTTCAAAATTGTGTTCTTTGCTGATTTCTTCCTGGAGATAGACATTTTCCGCTTCGAGCTTATGCTGCAATTCCTTCACCTGCACAAGAGCAGCCTGCAGCTGCGCTTCCGCGCGCTGCCGCTTCAGTTCAGCCGCAGCCCTCGCCGCAAAAATCTTGAGCACGTCGATGGCGCGGGGATCGCGTTTCATCGGCTTATCATCAAGAGCGGCGATATGCCCTATGACACATCCCATTCCATCTAGCATCGGCACTCCCAGGTAGCTCTCGACGTGCCAGTCCTCCAAACCTTTATTCAGAGGAAACAGAACCTGGATTCTTTTCTCGTAGTGACACACTTCCCCTTGCAGAACCTTCATGCAAGGCGTATCCGCGATTTCAAACTCAAAGTTCTTCCCCAACTGATCGGCATCCCAGAAGGCAAGCGTCTTTGCGCGCTTTTGGTCGTCGCACGATGCAATAAAGGCATAACGAAAGCGAAATGCCGCCGCCATGTGGCGCACCAGCGACGCGAAGAAATCATCTCCGGTTACTGACGCCGTGCCCACCACAATCGATCTGAAAGTCTCTTCGGCGGTGTGACGCTCGGTGACATTGCGCACCAGGCCAATGATCCCGACAATGCGGCCTTGGGCGTCACGGTGGGGAGCGAAGGTACAAGATTCCCAAACATCTTGGCCTTCCGCCGAATGCTTTGGAATCAAAGCATCAGGAACTTGAACGACTTCTCCATGCAACGCTCGTTTCAAAGCCGCTTCAAAGCCGCTGGGAATAAGGCGAGGGAAAACGTCAGTGGCAACCTTACCCAATACTTCCTCTGCGCGCTTACCCGTGAGGCGCTCCATATACGGATTCCACAATTGATAGCGCAACGCTGGATCGTAGACGATAATGCCTTCCGCGGCGCCCTCCATGATCTCCCGATTGAACTGGATCGCCTGACGCAGAGCACCTTCATTTTTCTTGTGCTCGGTAATGTCTCGCGAGAGCGCGAGGAGGCGTTCTGGTTTTCCATTCGCATCGAGAATGGGACTGACCACAACGTCCCACCATCGCGACTGGCCGGTCCTTCGAGTCGCGAAATACCCGGCACAGCGTCCCGTTCCCCCAGCGACAGCTTCCTCCACAGCGGCTCTTGCCGCTTCTCTGTCTTCCCCTTCCCAGAAATCAATCCAGGAACTGTCCGGAGACAAGTCCGCGTCGCAGATTTCAAGCGCCTGCATGCCCGCCTGGTTCATGAACAGTATTCGGCCTTCGAGATCGAGTATCTTGATGCAGTCCCGGCTGCAAGTGATCAGGCGACCCCTAAACTCCTCACTGGCTCGTAAGGATTCTGAAGCAAGTTGCTGTTCCGCCGCTATTTTGTCCAGTTCGGCCTTTACGCGCTGAAGCTCCAACTGCACTGCACGAAGAAGTTCTTGCTCAGCGTTGGACGCAGCACCTGGGAGTTCAGGGCTCTGCCGCGGCGAAGTGGACCCGGTCGCCGGTGTTCTTGGGAAGCTCATGCTCTTTGAGTCTAAGTTTCAGTTGGGGCAACCACACGGAATTATCCCACCATTGAATCATGAAGTGTGGTTCTAATACTTAAAAAGCCCCCGT
>JBAVUV010000324.1:0-5257 GCA_049696955.1 Candidatus Sulfotelmatobacter sp.
GCGAGACCGGCTGCATCCGCGAGGAAAGCAGCTGAGCCGGCGCCTGCGGCAGCACGGCCAGCAGCTCCAGCAGAACGCGGCAAGCCTTCGCCAGCTCCCGCGACGCGACCTCAGCCAGCAAAACCAGCCGCTCATCCGCAACCGGCAAAACCAGAAACGACGGCACGCCCCGCGCACCGGCCAGCTCCGAAACCTGCAGCTAAGCCCGCGCCATCTGCGACCGCAAAGCCGGCCGAACATCCGGCCGAACATCCGACCGAACATCCGGCGACCGCTAAACCTAACCCGAAAAACCCGCCTCCTCCGAAGAAGGAGCCACCTAAGAAAGAAGATCAGAAGCCGCAGTAAATCTTTAAGCCGGGCCGCCTAAGGGAAGGCGGCCCGAATCTTCCATAATCCGCTGTACGGCCACCACGTCGCAATTGGCCATCCTGATTAGTGTGCGTCCTTTTGCTAGAGGGCGCCTATTAACTGCGGAAGGCGGATCGTATGCCCGATAAAACAAATCCATACACACACATTGCGTCTTGCCAAAGTTCATCACAGATAGCCTTGACCTGTCCGGCATGTCGATGGCGGCTTCTGAAATGGAGCGTCCCTCGTCCCGGACAGAGTCTTGAGGAGCGGCTAACCCCGGCTGATGAAAGGTGGCTATCGGAAATGAAGATCGGTTGCCGCGAGGCTAGTCCGGTAAAGAACTTGAGGACCCGCGACTCTCGTAGAGTGGAGCAAGCGTGAGTTTTTCATAGTGCGAAAACGACAGATCGTTCTACTTGGTAAGCTCGCCGATAAAAACTCCGTAGGGTTCCAATGAAACTTCGTTTCCCTGCGCCGAGGATTTCCCGGTTCCCAGCAGATTCGAAGCGGAATTAAAGCCATTCTGCTTCAGATTCAGAGCTATTTTCTGTGCCCTACCAGACATATTCAAAGCGACAACCACTCCCTGATCTTTATACATTCGCAAGTACGACAGCACGTTGGGATCGCCCTCGTTAATCGCCTTATAAGTTCCGCTGAGCAGAGCTTGATTGGTGTGGCGCAACTTGAGCACGCTCTTATAAAACTCCAGCACTGAATCGGGGTCTTTCGATTCATCGGCGACATTGTGCGTCTTGTAAGTAGGAGGAACCGGCAGCCACGGCGTACCTTTGCTAAAACCCGCGTTCACGCTGTCATTCCACTGCATGGGAGTGCGTTCGCCATCCCGTCCCTTTTCTTTCGGCCAACCCATCACGCCGATGGGATCTTTCACGTCCTCCTGCCGTGTGGGTGGAGTCGTCCTCATCCCGATCTCTTCCCCGTAGTACAGGATCGGCGTACCGCGCAAAGTCAGATAGAGCCCCGCCATCAGCTTCGCGATTTCGTCGTTATGTTTGCCATCGCCGTAGCGATCGTAAGAACGAACGATGTCGTGGTTACTGATCACGAATGTGGGCCAGCCGGAAGCCGCGTTCACTTCAGCGATTTGCTTCCGGAATTCGGCAGGCGACAGTTTGTTTACCATCGTAAAAAGAAAATCCATGGGCAATTGCAATTCATCGTTGCCTTTGCCGTAGTATTCGTTGAGTTCGGCGACGTCAGCCGTCCAGGTTTCACCGATGAGGACGGCATTGTGCTCGTTGGCAACCTGGCGCAGTCCGCGCAAAATGTCGTGCACTTCGGGCAGCTTGGTGTTGTATTTGTGTTCTTCGAACGGATCTCCAAAGGCATTCTTGCCGGGCTTCTTGATCGGATTGTCTGTCAGGTTCGGATCTTCAAATAAAGTATCGACTGCATCCAGTCGGAATCCGGAGACTCCGCGGTTGTACCAGAAGCGAGTGACGTCGAACATGGCATCTTTGACGGCGGGATTGCGCCAGTTCAAATCCGGCTGCTGGGGATAGAAGTAGTGGTAGTAATACTGATTTGTGGTCGGATCAAACTGCCACGCCGAACCGCCGAAGGTCGAGACCCAATTGTTGGGAGGTTGCCCCGGTCCTTTTCCGTCGCGCCAGATATACCAATCGCGATGGGCAGAGGTGCGCGAGGATTTCGAATCCAGAAACCACTTGTGCTGATCCGACGTGTGGTTCACCACGAAGTCGAGAATGATATGAATGTTCCGTTTCTTGGCCTCGCGGGCCAGATTGTCGAAGTCGGCCAGCGTCCCGTACATGGGATCGATGTTTTCGTAATCGGAAACGTCGTAACCGAAGTCAACCTGTGGCGAAGGAAAGCACGGCGAAATCCAGATCGCATCCACACCGAGATCCTTCAGGTAATCGAGCTTGGACGCGATTCCATTCAGATCGCCGACGCCGTCATTGTTGCTGTCGGCGAAACTGCGGGGATAAATTTCGTAAAAAACGGCGTGCTGCCACCACGCATTCCCTCCTTCGCCCGCCGCGTGGGTGGATGTTTGCGCGTAAGCAGTCAGCCCAGAAATGCAGAATATGAACAAAAAGATCGCCACCGATCCAGCACTTTCCTTCATCAGAAGCGCCTCCAAATAAAAACTCGAGATGTCTCAACCTTCGTCAGCGATCAGATCGCCCCCGTAACGAAGTTAGATTGTAGTCCTCAACGTTGGCTGAATGTCTAGAGCGCGCCCAAAATGCACCGACGTTGGGAGCTTCGGTTTTCTGGAGCTTGCAAAGTCTGAGTTCACTGAATATAAGAATTAGGGGCGAATTCTAGCACGGTCAGGGTCGGGCGGGTGCCAACCTTTTGTCTTCCTCACGTCGCGTATTCTTGAAATCTCTCAGTCGATCAAGCCTCGTGCTTTCGCTGGAAAGCGTTATGGGCCTGGCGACTCCTCGCTGGCTGCGTCCGGCGCGAGACCAGAAGACGGATCCGAAAATAAATCCCTCTGAAGCTCACGATCTCAGCGTTAGCTTTCTGAATGTCGCTCGGGAATCGGGGCTCAATGCAAAGACGATTTTTGGTGGCGAACACAAGAACAAATATCTACTGGAAACCACGGGCTGCGGCGTGGCTTTTTATGATTACGATAACGACGGCTGGCTCGACATTTTTCTGATGAATGGTTCGAGGCTGGAAGGATTTCCCTCCGGCAGCGAACCCATCTCACATCTTTTCCGAAACAACCGCGATGGCACGTTCACCGATGTTACAGCCAAGGCTGGAGTTGGCCACTCCGGCTGGGGCCAGGGTGTTTGCATCGGCGACTACGATAACGACGGCTGGGAAGATCTTTTCGTAACTTACTACGGAAAGAATGTTCTGTATCACAACAACGGTGACGGAACTTTTACCGACGTCAGCCAGAAGGCGGGCGTGGCGGGCAAAGGCACGCGCTGGAACACAGGCTGCTCATTCGTCGATTACGATCGAGACGGGCATCTGGATCTCTTCGTTGCGAATTACATCGACATGGACCTGGCAACTGCGCCGGTGCCGGAGTCGGGGCCGTGTCTTTATAAAGGTGTACTGGTAGCCTGCGGCCCTCCCGGTTTGCAGGGCGGTAAAAACATTCTTTACCACAATAACGGTGACGGCACTTTTTCCGATGTCTCCGAAGCCGCAGGAATTTTTCGTGCGAACGGAACTTACGGCTTGGGTGTCCTCACGGCCGATTTCGATAATGATGGCTGGCCCGACATTTATGTGGCCAATGATTCCACCGCCAGCGCTCTTTATCACAACAAGAAGAATGGGACGTTTGAAGACGTCGCCATTGAAGCCGGCTGCGCTTTAAGCCCCGATGGCAAGCCGCAAGCGGGAATGGGCGTTTCCGCCGGCGACTACGATTTGGATGGGAACCTCGACCTGCTCAAAACCAACTTCGCCGGAGACACACCTTCGCTTTACCACAACCTCGGCGGCGGAAACTTCGAAGACGCGACATTTGCTGCGGGATTGGGCGCGCATACCCAATTTCTGGGATGGGGCTGCGGGTTCCTCGACTTCGACAACGATGGCTGGCCTGACATTTTGATTTGCAACGGCCACGTATATCCCGAAGTCGAGCAGCTGAAAACCGAAGCCGGTTATCCGCAACGCAAATTGCTTTACCGCAACTTGCATAATGGCCGTTTCGCCGATGTTTCTATGCAGGCCGGACCGGGAATCTCCGATCCCGCGCCCTGCCGGGGTTGCGCTTTTGGCGACTTCGACAATGACGGCGACATCGATGTGGTGGTGAATACGGTGAACGATTATCCGCAGCTGCTGCGGTGCGATTCCAAGGCGGACAATAACTGGATCAAAATCCGCACCATCGGAACGAAATCAAATCGCAGCGGAATTGGCGCGCGCTTGATTTGCACTACGCATTCTGCAGACGAAACGAAACCGCATCAACAGATCGACGAAGTGCGCAGCGGCGGCAGCTATATTTCGCAGAACGACTTGCGTATTCATTTTGGACTGGGCAAAGCCGAGAAAGTTGACGTGCTCGAAATCCGCTGGCCCAGCGGCCAGGTCGATACGCTCAAGGATGTGAAGGCGAATCAGTTGATTTTTGTGAAGGAAGGCGAGGGCATCAGCCAGACGGTTCAATTTCCGAAGAAAGTGGAGCCACGAAGGTAATTCGGCCTCATTGCTTCTTCGTTGCCGGTGCGACTGCCGTGCCACTTCCCTCTTTCACGGTATGAATGGCGTCGATGCCGAGATCGGCGAATTTTTCCACCAGGCCACTCGGCCAACGAATCTCGATCCATTCGATTTTCGCCGCTGGTCCCAGTCCGAAGTGAACCCGCATGTCGTTGTTGGAAATGTAGCTGGAGCCGCTGCGTACTTCGTCCACTAATGTTCGATTTGCGGTCCTCACTAAAATCCTGGCGCCGATACCATCGCGATTCGACTTAACTCCCACCGGCCGGATTGCGATCCAGTGATTCGAATTGCGAATCCGGTTAACCAGCAAGCTGGGCGCGGCATTCATGTTACTGATTACGGCAGATATGCGGCCGTCATTCCATAAATCCCCGAGGGCCAACCCGCGAGACGAAGCCACCGTCGTGATTCCCGGTCCGGCTGCCGCCGAAATGTCGGTGAACGTACCGTCTCCGTTGTTGTGGTAGAGAATGCGTGGCTCTTTGTAGTTGCTGCCCAGGTGCTGACTGTCTACCTCCGGGTAAACGTGGCCATTCACCAGAATCAAATCGGGCCAACCGTCGTTATCGAAGTCGAAGAACATGGTGCCCCAGCCCAGGTATTGTGTATACAAGCCGAGTCCAGCGGCTGAGGTCGCGTCCGTGAACGTTCCATCCCCGTTGTTGCGGTAAAGAGTGGATGTATCGTCGGAGAAATTGGT
>JBAVUV010000325.1:0-2348 GCA_049696955.1 Candidatus Sulfotelmatobacter sp.
GAGTAAAACGTCTGCGATCGCGGGATAGGCAAATGTCCAATAGTCCGGCGGCGCGCCGAAGACCCGCGCGTCTACGGTGCGGCCGAAAAGATCAATCTGAACTTGACGGGTTGTCTGGGAGCTGTAGGGATCGCGATGATGAAGCAGCCCTTCTCGCGCGGTCAGCCAGACGGGATAGAAATCCGCGCCGAAAGAATATCCACGACAAAACCCCTCGGCTGTACGCACCTGCGCAACTCGGGGAACAAACAGTGCGAGATGGAAATAAATCATGCATGCTGCGCACAGAATCACGATGCACAGAACGCCGCCGGATCGCCATGCAGCCGCAGAGTTTGACATGAAAACGCCGTGGACGATTTAAGCACGCGATGCCAGGGAAGGCAAAAACTCTCGGCAGGTCTGGTCAGGCTCTGGATCACCGCGGGATTGCTTTATCGCGACGAGAAAAGATGGCCAAGCTTTTCCTTCTTGGTCTTGAGGTATTCCTCGGCGTGGGGACTCGGGGTTACCTCGCAGGGCACGCGCTCGACCACCTCGATGCCGGCGCGCTCCAGAGCCTCCACTTTCTCGGGATTATTGGAAAGCAGGCGCACGCGGTCTACCCCGAGCGCCTTAAGCATCTGGCCGGGCAGCGCAAAGTCGCGGTGGTCGGCTTTGAATCCCAACCGTTCATTGGCTTCGACGGTGTCCAGACCTGAGTCCTGCAACTCATACGCTTGCAGCTTGGCCATCAGACCGATACCGCGGCCCTCCTGCTGTTCGTAGATCAGAATCCCGGCGCCAAGGTCGCGAATCATGCCGAGCGCCATCTCGAGTTGCTGGCGGCAATCGCATCGTAAGGAATTAAAAACGTCGCCCGTGAGACATTGCGAATGGATCCGCACCAGCGGCGGCGAGGACTGCACATCTCCCATCACCAGGGCTACCGCTTCTTCGACGTGGCGGCTTCCATCTGAACCGAACTCGGCCCGAAAACCGTAGATGCGAAATTTTCCCCAGCGAGTGGGGAAATCCGCGGATGCGATCGGCTGAATCGCCTGCTTGCTCACATTCTGGTTGGTCACATTTCGATTATAGCGGCAATGCGAGGAGCTGCGGGCGGTTCGGAACTGATCTAGCCGCGAGCTTTGAATGGGAAAATGGCATCTTGCTTCGAGGCAATAGGAACTCCGTTGCGCGTAGCCGGGCGGAAATGCCAGCTTTCGAGCGCCGCAAGACATTTTTGGTCGATCATGGGACCAAGGCTCTGCAGCACGGTTTTGCGGATGATTTCTCCTCGCTCATCGATCGTAATTTCGATAACGACTTTGCCTTCCGAGTCTGGCCGTTGCCACGGATAAATAGCCGGGTCGGCGGTCGCAACCGGCAGAGCGGGACGAACTTCGTCTCCATAGACGGGGCCTCCGGGCAGACTTCCATACGGCAATCCCGCAGGCGCACCGTGACCGAGATTCGACAGCGTAGATGTCTTCGATTGATCCTCGGCGGAATTTGGGGTGAGAGGGGCTTGCGGCAGCGGCAATTTTGCCACCGCAGTATTCTGTTTCAGAATGAGTTTCTCGTGGCCCAGCCGCTGATGACGATAAACCTCAGTTGCGCGGGCCGGTGAACTGGTTGTGCTGTCGTCGGGCGTTGATGTGGGAAAGTAAACTCGGGTGATTAGTTGACCCTCGTGTCCCAGGGCAACCGATGTAGGATTCAACAACTGAGGTTCGGGCGCATGCAGCAGCCACCCGAATAGTAGTCCGTGCAGCACGAGTGAACCTGCCAGAATCCTCCGGTCGGCGGTTGATCGCCCGGAACTCAGTTGTGTAAACATTTCGAAAAACTCCGCGGTGGCACTCGTCTATAAGGTTAGACGCGGCACCGGGGGGTTGGTCAAGCGCCGTTGGTACTGATTCTGGAACGCTGGTAAAATAGCGTGGTAATCCAGTAATCCTTGCGATGTGGGGCTATAGCTCAGCTGGGAGAGCGCGTCGTTCGCAACGACGAGGCCGTCGGTTCGATCCCGACTAGCTCCACCATATAATCCTCCGGATGTGGCTATGCGCGTTCGAGGGGCTTTACACAAATGTCGGCCCCTGGCGAACGGCCCATTTCTGTTTTCCATCTGGTGGCCAATGCCGCTTGATTCCTACTCGTGGATAACCGGAGTCATCGCTCTGCCAATGTTATCGAGCTCCTTCTGCAGTGCCAGACCTTCGAGCGTCTTCAACGGAAGGCTCAGGAATAAGCTGATTCTGCGATCCAGAATAAAGAATGCTTCGCGAAATGCTCTCTCCACTTGCGCTTCGCTCCCGCGAGCTGCCGCAGGGTCCGGAACCCCCCAGTGAGCAGTCGTCGGC
>JBAVUV010000326.1:0-7404 GCA_049696955.1 Candidatus Sulfotelmatobacter sp.
TCCTTTGGGATTTCGATACCGTTCAGGAATTTCATACAACGAACGGCCTTCGCGCGCACGGAGGTTCGCTGAACGGGGCCGGGCCCGCAATTGTGAGTGGGATGGTCTATGTGAATACCGGTTACACCAACGCGATGGCGGGAAACGTGCTCCTGGCTTTTTCAGTCGATACAAAATGAGACTTAACTTATCGTCCGTTTTATGCCCTGGCGCGCCTATGGCGTTACGAATTTTTACGTTGTGTGACGGACTCTTTACGCCGCCTGAAAGCCGGAAATGCTTTCATAAAGAAGGGATTTTAGGATTCATCGAATTAGGCGCTGGCAACAATATAGAGGCAGACAGCAACTAATCACGGGCGCTTAGCGGATGGGCATAGGGTGACGTTCAGATCTGCGGCGTGCAGGATTTCTTATGCGTTCAGCGGTTCCTATTGGGTTTTTGAGCAGCAACTTTGTAGGACTCCAGAACTAGATTATGATGGGCGGCGCAATTCAAATGTCTCGGGCATGTGCCACATCAGCCAATGTTCCGTACCGCACCGGAGAAGTATGGCCTCGGTGCCAGCATCGTTTGGAAACATAAGGCTAAATCGACTGACGCAAGAAAAATCGGATGGAAAATCAACCTCCTGCTCCAACTATTGACCCGCGGCACCAGTTGCCTCCAGCAAGTAACTCCGACAAGCCCAAGTGGCGGCGATACCTCGTGTGGGCGTTCGCGCTCATCGCCATGGCCGTGATTCTGGTTCTGGTCCTGCGCCACCATGACGAAAACAAAGCCGCCCCGGCTGCTTCCCGGCGCGGGGCCACGGGGCCGGTTACGATTACAGTGGCCACCGCACAAAAGGGAAATATTGGAGTTTATCTGGAAGCGATCGGAACCGTGACGCCCGTTTATACGGCCTCGATTACCAGTGAAGTGATGGGCATGGTAATGCAGGTGCACTACAAGGAAGGTCAACTGGTTCGTAAGGGTCAGCCGTTAGTCGATATCGATCCTCGGCCTTACGAAGCGCAACTTCTACAGGCTCAGGGAGCGCTCGAGCGCGATACGAACATTTTGGCCGAAGCCAAGATGGACTTGCAGCGTTATCAAGATGCATGGGCCAAGAACAGCATTCCGAAGCAGACGCTCGACGATCAGGAAAAGATTGTGCTGCAGGATGAAGGCACGGTGAAGAACGATCAGGGCACGGTGAAGTACGACGAGGTGCAGGTCGCTTGGTGCCACATCACGTCGCCGATCACCGGGCGGGTAGGACTGCGGCTGGTGGACCCCGGGAATGTAGTGCAATCGACGGGGAGCACAATCCTTGCCGTCATCACGCAACTGCAGCCGATTACCGTGATTTTTACCGTTGCGGAAGATAGCCTGGCTCAGGTGCAGGCGCAAACCCGGCACGGGAAAAAGTTATCGGTGGATGCTTTCGACCGGGCACAGCAGACCAAGTTGGCTACCGGGAAGCTGCTGACTTACGACAATCAGATCGACACCACTACCGGCACGGTAAAGATGCGGGCGCTGTTCGATAACAAGAACGATGCGCTTTTCCCGAACCAGTTCATAAATTCGCGGCTGCTGGTGGACACTGAGCAGGGCGTCACGCTGATTCCAACCTCTGCGATTCAACACAATGGACAGACTGCTTTTGTCTATGTAATTCAGAATGACACGGCCGTGATCCGTAACATCAAGACCGGCGTAGCGGACGCGGGTCAGACGGCGGTAACCGGTATCAACCCGGGCGACGTTGTGGCCAACAGCAGTTTTGAAAAGCTGCAAAATAATTCAAAGATAGTTATTTCCAAGCAGGCGCAGCCCGCCGCCTCTTCATCTGAAGGTCAGGCCCCGTGAGTCCGTCCCGCCCATTCATCATGCGGCCGGTCGCGACCGCGCTGTTGATGGCGGCTATCTTGCTTGTGGGGATCGTTGCCTATACGCAGTTGCCAGTCTCGGCGCTGCCGGAAGTCGATTATCCAACCATCCAGGTGCTCACGTTTTATCCCGGCGCCAGCCCCTACGTAATGGCAACCACGGTAACGGCGCCACTGGAACGCCAGTTCGGAGAATTGCAGGGACTGAGCCAGATGACCTCCACCAGCTCGGGAGGCACATCCGTCATAGTGCTGCAGTTTAATTTGAGCCTGAACATTGACGTGGCCGAAGAGGAAGTGCAGTCGGCAATCAATGCTTCGCAAAGTTACCTGCCCTCGAACCTGCCGGCGCCTCCGGTTTACAGCAAAACGAATCCGGCCGACGCGCCTGTGCTCACGCTGGCCATTACTTCCGATTCCATCCCGTTATCGCAAGTCGAGGATCTGGTCGATACCCGGCTGTCGCCGAAGATTTCACAGTTGAGTGGAGTTGGGCTGGTGAGCATCAGCGGAGGCCAGAAACCGGCGGTGCGCATTCGCGCGAATCCGGTCGCCCTGTCTTCTTACGGAATCAACCTGGAAGACCTGCGAACCGCTCTTGTTCAGGCCAGTGTGAATGCGGCGAAGGGCAACTTCGATGGTCCGCGGCAGGATTACCAGATTGATTCGAACGACCAGCTGATCAGCAGCGCCGACTATCGCAACGTCGTAGTGGCTTACCGCAATGGCGCGCCCGTCATGCTGACCGACGTGGCCGAAGTGGTCGACGGTGTCGAAAATAACTATCAAGCCGCGTGGATGAATCTGACTCCGGCCGTCATCCTGAACATCCAGCGGCAGCCCGGCGCCAATACCATCAGTGTTGTCAAAAGCATTAAAAAACTATTGCCGCAGCTTGAGGCAAACCTTCCCGCGTCGGTTCAAGTCACTGCTCTTACGGACTTGACAACCTCGATCGAGGCCTCGGTGTCAGATGTTGAGTTCGAATTGATGCTGACGATCGGGCTGGTCGTATTGGTGATATTTCTATTCTTGCGCAGCCTCTACGCGACCATCATTCCCAGCGTGGCCGTGCCACTGTCTCTGGTGGGCACGTTTGCCGCTATGTACGCGCTGGGCTACAGCCTGGACAATCTCTCACTGATGGCGCTCACTATCTCCACCGGATTCGTGGTGGACGATGCCATCGTGATGATTGAAAACATCTCGCGCTATATCGAGGAAGGCGAAGCGCCGATGGAAGCCGCTCTAAAAGGCGCGGAACAGATCGGTTTCACCATTGTGTCATTGACGGTTTCGCTGATTGCGGTATTGATTCCGCTCCTGTTCATGGGGGACGTGGTGGGCCGGCTCTTCCGCGAGTTCGCCGTAACCCTGGCGGTCACGATTGTCATTTCGGCGGTGGTCTCGCTGACGCTGACTCCGATGATGTCGGCGCGCATATTGCGGCATGAGCCCAAGGAGCAACAGGGACGTATCTACAAAGCCTCCGAGCGCGTGTTTGAACGAATGATCGGTTTCTACGGCCGGACCCTGAAGTTCGTGCTGGAGTATCAAACCATCACGTTATTCGTCGCCCTGGGCACTCTGGTTCTCACCATATTTCTCTACATCGTGATCCCCAAGGGATTTTTTCCGGTGCAGGATACTGGGGTAATTCAGGGCATTTCACAGGCTCCGGAAACTATTTCCTTTCCGGCCATGGCGGAGAAGCAACAGGAACTCGCGAAAGTGATTCTCGCGGATCCGGCGGTGGAAAGTCTTTCTTCATTCATTGGCGCTGATGGAACGAATACGACGCTCAACAGCGGCCGCATGTCGATTAATCTCAAGCCACTTGCGGATCGCCACATCAGCGCGGCAGATCTGGTGCGCAGACTGCAATCCAGTCTGCAAAAGGTGCAAGGAATTGCGCTCTACATGCAGCCGGTACAAAACATCACGGTGGATGACCGAGTGAGCCGCACCCAGTATCAATACACGCTTGAAGATCCCGATGCCAACGAACTGAACGATTGGAGTAACCGGTTTGTGGCCAAACTGCAGAGTTTGCCGCAGCTTGAGGACGTGGCTACTGACCAGCAGACCGGAGGGCTAGCGGTCTCGCTGATGATCGACCGGGTCACGGCTTCGAGGCTTGGGATTGCACCCGCAACCATCGACAACACGTTGTACGACGCCTTCGGGCAGCGCCAGATTAATACGATGTACACGCAGCTTAACCAGTATCACGTGATTCTCGAAACCGAACCGCAGTTCCAGCAGAATCCCACGACGCTCCAGAATCTTTATATTCAGGCTAACGCATCGTCGGGCACGTCGGGACCGGGGGCTTCTACTTCGTTTTCGTCCTCTGGATCCGCCTCCGCGGGATCGAACGCAACCACAGCCCCGGTGCTGTACACGCCAACTGCTTCATCCGGCATTCTCGCTCCGCCAACGAATGCACTGGCCAACTCCAGTTCTTCGGGATCCTCCGCCAATAGCGTCACGAGCAGCGCGATGAGCAACGCCATACCGCTGGGGACGTTTACGCACTTTCAACGCACCAGCGAAGCACTCTCGATCAACCATCAGGGACAGTTCCCCTCCGTCACCGTATCGTTCAACCTGGCCCCCAACGCGGCCCTGGGAAGCGCCATTACGGCCATCGATAAAGTGCAGGAGGACATGCACATGCCGGCGAGCTTGCAGGCGGATTTCCAGGGTACGGCGGCGTCGTTCAGAAACTCGCTATCGAATGAAGCTCTGTTGATTCTTGCCGCTCTGGTGACGGTGTACATCGTTCTCGGCGTTCTGTATGAGAGCTTTATTCATCCGGTCACGATTCTTTCCACTCTGCCTTCCGCGGGGGTGGGAGCGCTGCTGGCGCTGATGCTCTTCGGCCAGGACCTGAGCGTGGTCGCGATCATCGGCATCATCCTGCTGATTGGAATTGTGAAGAAAAACGGAATCATGATGGTCGATTTCGCATTGGAGGGAGAGCGGGAGCACGGCAAGAACGCCACCGACGCCATTTACGAGGCAAGCCTGCTGCGCTTCCGTCCCATCATGATGACCACCATGGCGGCACTGCTGGGCGGCCTGCCACTGGCTTTGGGAACCGGCATCGGCTCTGAAATTCGACGCCCTCTGGGAATCGCGATGGTTGGTGGATTGGTATTGAGCCAGGCGCTCACGCTGTACACCACGCCGGTGATTTACATCTTCTTTGACAACCTGGGAACAAGGTTCTCTGGCGGTGGAGAGAAGTCTAGGGGCCCGGCAGAACCGGCAGAGTCGTCATGAATCCTTCTGAGCTATTTATCCGGCGGCCGGTGGCAACCACGTTGTTGACTATTGCCATCGCCATCGCCGGAGCGATTTCGTTCACCGTGCTGCCGGTTTCGCCGCTTCCGCAAGTCGACTTCCCCACCATCAATGTCTCCGCTTCGTTGCCGGGAGCGAGCGCGCAGATCATGGCGTCTTCAGTAGCCACGCCGCTGGAACGCCAGTTTGGCCACATCGCGGGAGTTTCAGAGATGACCTCCGCGAGTTCGCTAGGCAGCACCGGGATTACCATTCAGTTTGACCTGAGCCGCAACATCGATGGCGCGGCGCGAGATGTTGAAGCGGCAATCGCCGCCGCTCGCACGTATCTGCCTGCAAATTTGCCCGCGAATCCTACTTATCGAAAAGTGAATCCCGCGGACGCGCCGATCATGATTCTGGGATTGACTTCCACAAAATATGACACCGGCAAATTGTATGACGAAGCTTCAACCATCATGGAGCAGAAGCTTTCGCAGATCCAGGGCGTGGGACAAGTTGTGGTCGGCGGAGCCTCGCTGCCCTCGGTGCGCGTGGACGTCAATCCCACGCAACTCAACAGCTACGGGCTGAGTCTTTCGGGCATTCAATCGATCCTGAGTACGCAGAACGCCGACATCGCCAAGGGCCAAGTGACCTATGGGTCGAATACGGCAGACATTGTTGCGAATGACCAGATCTCAACCGCCGAAGACTACAAGCCGATCATCATTGGATATCACAATGGCACAGCGGTGCGGCTCTCGGACGTGGCGAGCGTTACCGATTCTGTACAAAACGTACGTTCCGCGGGATACCTGAATGGAATCCGATCAGTCACGGTGATCATCTTCCGGCAGCCGGGCGCGAACATTATTCAGACCGTCGACAATATTCGCAACCAGCTGCCGTTTTTGCAGGCTTCGATTCCGCAGGGCATCGACACCACTATCGTTCTCGACCGCACCACCACAATCCGCGCCTCAGTAAGCGATGTGGAGCGGACGTTGATGATCTCGGTGGGCCTGGTGATTCTGGTTGTCTTCCTTTTTCTGCGCAACGGGCGCGCCACCCTAATCCCGAGTGTCGCGGTTCCGGTGTCTCTGATCGGCACGTTCGCGGTGATGTATCTGCTCGGCTACAGCCTGGACAATCTTTCGCTGATGGCGCTTACGATTGCAACCGGTTTCGTGGTAGACGATGCGATCGTGGTGATGGAAAACATCTCACGTCACCTGGAACATGGAATGGAGCCCTTCGCGGCGGCATTGCTGGGCGCGAAGGAGATTGGATTCACGGTTTTTTCCATTAGCGTTTCGCTGATCGCGGTTTTTATTCCGATTCTGATGATGGGCGGGATCGTCGGCCGTCTCTTTCGGGAGTTCGCGATCACACTCTCGACCGCAATCGTGGTGTCGATGGTAATTTCACTCACCACGACGCCGACGATGTGCGCGCACTTGCTCAAGCAAGAGAAACCGGAGGAACGCGGCAGGATATACCGCGCGAGCGAGAAATTCTTTGCCTGGATGCTGGAAACCTATCGCCGGTCTTTACTGTGGGCGCTGGATAACGCGGTCTTGATGCTCTTGATATTAGTGTTCACGATTGCGTTGAATGTCATACTCATCTACAGAATTCCCAAGGGGTTTTTCCCGCAGCAGGACACGGGGGCGATCGTAGGAGCAGTGCAGGGTCCGCAGGATTCGTCGTTTCCAGCGATGGATAATTCCATCCGGCAGCTGGTGGGAGTCATCAAGAGCGATCCCGCGGTCGCCAATGTGAACGCCTACACCGGCGGCAATGGAGCTACGAATACAGGCTTCATCTATATTGCGCTCAAACCGCTCAATGTTCGGAAGATCGGCGCCCCACAGATTATCAATCGCCTGCGCCCCAAGTTGAACCGCCTGCCCGTGGCGTCGGCGTTCTTGCAAGCCGCGCAGGATCTTCGGATCGGAGGCAGGTCGAGCGCCGCGCTTTACCAGTACACCATTCAGTCGGACAATGTTCAGGATCTCTCGCACTGGGGACCGATCCTTTTAGCGCAGATGAAAAAACTTCCTGGCTTTCAGGACGTCAACACCGATCAGCAGAATGGCGGCCTAGAGGAATTGCTCACCTATGACCGGACCAACGCAGCCAGAGTAGGGCTCACGGCGCAATCCCTGGACTCAGCGCTTTACTCCGCATTTGGTCAATCCGAAGTTTCGATTATCTATACCCAACTCAACCAGTA
>JBAVUV010000327.1:0-1555 GCA_049696955.1 Candidatus Sulfotelmatobacter sp.
TGGCACCTGGTACTGCCATGTCGAATAACAGTGTCAACAGATCGACGATGATTTGGGGCAACGTCATTGCCTAAGCACTCCACAGTGAGCGTTCCTACTGCACGCCCGCGGTACCGTTCTGAATCCAGAACTCAATCAGGCGGGTCAGACCGGAGATGACCAGCAGCCCGGCAGCCGTGACCGCCCAGCGCGCCACGCCGCGGCCTTGCGAATAGGACACGACAGCCATCACCACGGCTAGCGCTGCACCGACTGGCGCGATCACGTTGCCCACCCAGTTCACCAGGTTGAGAACGGTTCCTTCAGGCTGGGCAGCGGTTTGTCCCTGTACGGCTTGGCCCGTCGCTGGCGACTGCCCGAGGTTTTGGGCGTAGGTCGCGAGCGGAACAAGTTGAAGCGAGGCGATAAGGAGAAAAGCGGCCAGTGCGAAGCGATACCGCACGTTTCCACAATTCCACACTCTCATGGGTTCCTCTTCTGCGACTGCGTTGAGTCACTTCTTCGTGTCGCAGGCGAGAAAATAAGGGCGTTTCAGATTTCGGGCAAGCCAAGAGAGCTTGTCTCGAACTGGTTCTTGGGGAGGTTAGCCCGAGCGGAAAGGTGGAAGGGGCAGATTGAAAGTTGCCGAGAGTCCTTGTTACATGGATTTCGAAAGTGAAGCTCGTACTGAAATCATGCGCGCAGTGCGCAAAGAGAAAGTCTTGTGAGATGAACGAATGTTTGACTTTGGTGCATCTCACAACGAACTGGATTACGAAATGGTTCGCCCGTGACCCGCCTCCGGTCGCTGGCAAGACTGCCGAAAAGCCGACTTTTGCCCTAAGACTTGTCGGTATCGACCGTATATCCGAATCTGGATTACTTCTGGCTTGACCACTCTACCGGAATCCGCAAGACCAGCCCAATTGGGAGATGGAAGCACGCTTCGGGCTGTTGTGTGTCAGATAAGGATTGGCTTACGGCTGATGGCTGGCGATAAGGCGCGTTTCCATGCCCCGTAACTATCACGGAATTCCGATGAGGAGTCCACCGCTGATACCGATGGATTTCTGGCGGCCTCCGGCAAAACTGTAGTCGTAAGCCGGTTCGAGGAACCAGCCGAAACGGTGTTTGCCGGTCGGCCAGAACATGAAGTCTCCGGCTATCTCCCCAGAGATGGAGTTGGTCACTTTCCCGCGCTGTCTGAGGTGAACCCATTCGGGACCGACGCCCAGCATGAACTCTGCCTTCCGTGATATGGTCCACGGCTTCTTAAAGAGTAGGTCTGTATCCCATTCCGTTGATCTACGAGTGTAGAAGGGCGACACGCCTGCCTCAAGCTCCAGCCAGTTCTTTATCGGTGTCACCTCCGCTGCAAGATTCGGCGAGAACGTTGCTGCGCCTCCGCCGAAGTTCCAGCTAGTTGCTGCGCCAAGCTCAACAATCGCTATGGAGTCTTTGTCCGCACCGCCCTTTTGAGAATCGCAAGAGGGCGCCTTAGAGGAAGTCTGCCCATGAGCAGGCGGACACAAAAACAGAAACAAACACGGTCCAGTGAGCGCGAACACGTATAGAC
>JBAVUV010000328.1:0-2480 GCA_049696955.1 Candidatus Sulfotelmatobacter sp.
GGATGCCGGATTCTGTTTCTGTGACGCTGGCCGTGGGGTCGGCTCCTTACGAAAAGACTCTGGCATCCAGTCTGCTGCGAGCCGGGATGCTGCGCCGGGAGTGCGACCTCGGCCCCTATCTGGAAATTAGGGAACCTGACGGCAATGGTTCTCTCAAAACGATCCGGCGCTTCTCTACTCTGGGATTCTCGACGCGCGCCGTCTGGGCAATCTGGCGACGGCTTCCTAAGAGCGTGTTTCCCTGGCCTCCGATTGGGTTACAGGTCTGCCTGACAGACCGGCTGCTGGCGAATTGGATCGTTCCCAGCACCATCTTTCACGGTTGCACTGGAGTGTGCTTGACCAGCCTGCAAATTGCCCGTCGACAAGGCAGCATTACTCTGGTGAAGATCGCGGCGCGCCATCCCCGGCACTGGGAGCAGACCCGAATTGAAGAGAGCCAGCGTCTTGGCGTGAAGGTCAATGACGGCATCGTGAACCTGAGGGAACGGCTGTTGCGGCGCAGGGATCGTGAATTCGATTTGTGCGACCGGATCGTGGTGCCGTCGAGGGTGGCGCGCCAAAGCTTCATAGAAATGGGCTACGGAGAGAAAACCGAGGTGGTGCCGACTGGCGTGGACGCGGATTTCTTTAGCCCGAAGCAAGAAATTCCGAAACGCGAGCCAGTCGAGCCGCCGGTGTTCCGGGTATGTTTTGTCGGCCGCGTCGAGCCAGCCAAAGGCGTGGGTTACTTGCTGGAAGCATGGAAGCGCCTCGCCCTGCCTCGCGCTGAACTCGTGCTCGTGGGAACAGCCCCGCCGGAGATGGAACCGTGGTTAAGAACCTATGCCAACTGCAACGTGCGGCTTACGGGATTCTTGTCACGACAAGAAGTGGCACAATGCTACCGCGAGTCGAGCCTGTTCGTACATCCGTCCCCAAATGAGGGTCTGGCGCGGGTACTCTTGGAGGCGATGGCCTCGGGACTTGCGCCCGTCACCACCAACATGACGGGAGCGGGTGAATGTATCACCGACGGGAAGCAGGGCCTGATTGTTCCCGCGCGCGACGTGGATGCTCTGGCGGACGCGATATTGTGGTGCTACCGCCATCCGGACGAGGTTCAATCCATGGGCCATGCTGCGCGGGCCCGAATCGAGAGCGAGTTCACGCTCGATCACTACAATCAACGGGTGATGGCGCTGTATCGCGCAGTGGCCAGTACGCGGCGCCGGGCTTACGCCGGATCACTGGGAGCTAAGTTGACGGTTGAATCTCGTATCCGGAAATAGTCGATAGTCTATGGTCAAGCAGGTTCGCAAGGCCCTCAAAGCGCTTGTTTTCGGTTCAGCAAGCTTCCCTCAGCAGTGTTCCATCGGTCTACGCGATCCTCAATCCGAGGTCAGCGTCTGGCTGCATGGATTGGGCCCACCCCGCGACGTCACACAAAACAACGTAATCGCTTCCGCCCGTCCGTTCACGATCGGGATCGGGCTGGAACGCCCGCCGGACCTAGCAGAGGCTGGCGGGACACCCCTGTCACTGCAATTTAGGGAGCGAGACGGAGAACAGCGTCTGCTGGGCGTGATTCGGCTCCGACTGAAAGAGGTCACCGCTGTAGGGCTCGACCAAATTGGCTTTTTTGAAATTCTGGGCTGCACAAATTATTGCGTGCCACGAGCTCGGCAGTGGGCTCGCTACGCACAATATGGATACCAGCGGTGGCGCTCCCGAGCACACCCCGGCTCGAATGCGCCGATGGTAGGACGCGAAGTCCACAGCGTGTTCGTTTTCTACATTTGCCCACGTCCGGTTGTTCTGGTCAGCGTCGTAGATGGCAACCTCACAAACATCTTTCCCATGGACCTGATCGGGCCCGTCGGCACGCGGCACTTTTCCCTGGCGCTTCACAGCACCAGCACGGCGGTGCCCCTGCTGGAGCGTTCGCGCCGCATTGCTTTGAGTAGCGTCCCCATCGAGCAAACCTCGGTGGCTTACCAGCTCGGAAGGAATCACAATAAGGTGTCCGTCGAAGCAGATGAGATTCCCTTTACGACAACAAAATCGGCGGCGTTCGGGCTTCCCGTGCCCTGCTTCTCGCTGCGGGTCAGGGAGATGCAGATTGAGTCAATTCAAAGGCTAGAAAGCCACAGCGTATTCCTGGCTCGGACGGTCGAGGATCGTCACTTGGCTGATGGCTTGCAGTTGTTTTTCGTCCACGGATTCTATCAAGCGTGGAGGTGCAGGCAGCAACCGAGTTTACTCGTTGGGTGATTCTTGAGGGCAGGTATCTCCAACAATGTCGCCGGTGTCAATGAAAGCGAGACTACGCGCAGCCTCAGTGGAGGTGCGGGCTTAAGGGCAAGGTCGCGCGATATAACACTGGCATCCCCAGACCTCGTCCGCAATCGCTAGCGAAAATCAAGGTGTGAGAGCGTTCGTCCCATGCGGGGGAGGAGCTGTTGCAGTCTCCTCCCGTCAAGACTTCTGTCTTGCCGCTT
>JBAVUV010000329.1:0-3049 GCA_049696955.1 Candidatus Sulfotelmatobacter sp.
GACCTGGATGCAGGAATATTTGCGCATCGACACCACGAATCCTCCGGGCCACGAAATGCGCGCGGTCTCTTTCTACAAGAATATTCTCGACCGGGAAGGGATTGAGAATCACGTTTTCGAGTACGCGCCGGGGCGCGGAGATCTGTGGGCAAGATTGCCGCATACGACGGTTGAAGCGAAGCGGCCGATCATTCTGCTGAACCACATGGATGTGGTTACCAGCGATGCCTCCCACTGGAAGGTTCCTCCTTTCAGCGGCGAGATTAAAGACGGCTGGCTGTGGGGACGCGGCGCCCAGGACATGAAAGACGAAGGCCTGGCGCAGTTGGTTGTAATGGTCATGCTAAAGCGCGAAAAAATCGAACTGGACCGCGATGTGATTTTTCTGGCCGTGGCGGACGAAGAAGCCGACGGCACCGGCACGGATTGGTTTATCGCACACCAGAGAGAGCTGCTGGAGAATGCCGAGTTCCTGATCAATGAAGGCGGCGAGAATCTGCTGGACAAGGACAAAGTGAAATATGTGGGTGTCGACGTCGGCGAGAAGACTACGTTCTGGCTGCACGTGGTGGCACACGGCAGGCCGGGACATGCGTCGCGGCCGAACCCGGATTCGGCGCCGAACCGCCTGGTGCACGCGCTGAATCGCATTCTCGCCTATCAAACACCATTGAAAGTCCTGCCGGTGGTGGAGGAATTTCTGCGCGAGATGGCGCCCTATGAGCCGCCGGAAGAAGCTCGAGAGTATCGCAACATTCGCAAGGCAATTCGGGAGGAGAAATTTCAGCAGGATGTTGAGAATGATGAGTCGTTGAACTTTTTATTACGCGACACGATTTCACTCACCATGCTCGGCGGATCGGAACAAACCAATGTGATTCCACCCGAGGCATGGGCGAATCTGGATGTGCGAATTCTGCCGGGCGGCGATCCTAAGGCACTCCTGGCAAACATTCGACGAGTCGTGGATGATCCGTATGTCACCGTCGAACCGCTGAATGCGGAGTTCCGTGAGGCCAACTATTCGCCGACGAACACCACCCTGTACGACGCTATCCGCGAAGTTTCGGAAAAGTATTTCCCCGGCACTCCCGTCGTACCGCACATCACCAGCGGCTATACGGAGAATCAGCGCTACCGTCCGCTGGGCATCAATGCCTATGGGTTCAATCCGTACACGGCCACGGAGGAAGAAGGGAATACCGAGCACGGAAACGATGAGCGCATTCGAGTGGAGGAAGTGAGGCGCGGGCCGAGGATTTTGTTTGATGTGGTGGCGAAAGTGGCGGAAGGGAAGTGATCACTTCTTGCCATGGCCTGCCCTAATCGGATCGGGTTCGGAGTCTCGAGGTGATAATGGACAAATGTTCCAAGTGCGACGGCTTCACGGCGCGCCGCACTTTCGCCGATCCACCGGAATACCGCGATTTCGTCCGCCAACTAATTGCCATTGTGAATCAAGGAAAGTTTTCGCTGCTACGCGCCGACTGCCCTTTACAGGAAATGCTCAAAGATCCATGGGCTCGGGGAGATGTTGTCGTCCACGATCTCCAATGCGCCGGGTGTGGTCGCGAGTTTCAGCTCTGCGTTAATGTTTGGAACGGTAGGAATTGGTGGCAGCCTGAGCCTTGGCCAGAGAGATTAAACTAACGACATTGCGCTATTTTCCGGTGCAGTGCCTGTCGTATTGTTCAATGATGTAATGGTCCGTCATTCCGGCAATATAGTCGCAGACCACGCGTGGCAACGATTCCTGCTCTGCTTTCTCCGCGTAATACTGCGGCAAGGCTGATGGATTTTTCATCCAGAAGGCGAAGAGTTCAGTTACGATGCGCTCGGCATCGTCTTTCTCCCCTGCGAGCGATGGACTGTAATAGAGATTTTCGTATAGAAAGTCTTTGATCCGCTTGCGCTCAGCCCCGACTTCGACCCCGAACGCTGCCAGGCGGTCTTTATGCCTGCGTACGTCATCCAGTGTTTCGATGTGCGCATGCTTGATCCGCGCCTGAGTGTTTGTGATGAGATCTCCGGCCAGACGATTAAACACGCGTTTTAGCGCTTCGTTGAATTGCAGCTTTTCGGGCGCATCGGGATAAACCTGCTCGACCTCGCGGAAAAAACTTTCAAAGACAGGAACGCCGTCTCTGATTTGTTCAAGCGTCAGCAAATGCGCTTCGTAGCCATCATCCAGGTCGGCGGTGTTGTAGCCGATCTCATCGGTTAAGTCGACGAGTTGTGCTTCGAGCGGAGGACGCTGCTCGAGCAAGTACTCCGCTAGTTCGGGATGCTTCGCGGCATCGTAGTCGCGCGAGTGCTTGATGATGCCCTCGCGGACCTCGAAAGTCAGGTTCAGGCCGCGAAAAGCCGCGTAACGCTGCTCGAAGTCTTCCACGATGCGCAGGGCGTGCAGGTTGTGATCGAAGAACAGGCCATGCTCGCGCATGGCTGAGTCAAGCGCCTTTTCGCCCGCGTGGCCGAACGGCGGGTGGCCAAGATCATGCACCAGGGCGAGCGCCTCCGCCAAATCCACGTTGAGATCGAGCGCTCCCGCGACGGTGCGCGTGATCTGCGCTACTTCAATCGTGTGGGTGAGGCGGTTGCGGAAGTGGTCCGAATAGCGGCGGGTAAAAACCTGTGTCTTGTCTTCGAGCCGCCGAAAGGCACGGGCGTGGATGACGCGGTCGCGGTCGCGCTGGTAGTCGTTGCGATAAGGATGAGGCGGTTCAGGGAAACGGCGTCCGCGGGAATCTTCCACCTGCACCGCGTAGCCGGCCAGCATGGGAACAGTCTAGCATTGTTGATTGCTGATTTATGATTGCTGATTGTTGATTAAAACATATTCACGCGGGTTTAAATCAACACTCAGCAATCAGCAATCATAAATTTGTTGCGGCGCTACTGATTCTGCGAATCTTCCTTGGCCAATCGTACTTTGGCGGCGTCGAGCTTCTTTTGCGTAGCTACCAGCAGATCGCTGTCAACTTCGGCCGGTACCGTTTTGTTCCATTCTTCAACCGCGCGCTCCCAATGAGCGGCAGCGAGTTTTAGG
>JBAVUV010000330.1:0-4005 GCA_049696955.1 Candidatus Sulfotelmatobacter sp.
ATGCTGGTCAGTGCGTTTGGCGGGAAAGAAAATATTCTTCGCGCTTATGAACACGCTGTCAGGGAAAAGTATCGTTTTTATTCCTATGGAGATTGCATGTTCATCGAGTAAACGATCGACGGACACATCCGTTATACTTTCCGGAGGATCCATGGCTACCGCGACGAAACAAATTCCAATTCACGATTTCGTAATCGCTCTGCGCAAATTTCCCGAAGCAACGTTTGGGCCTACTGAGCAAATCCGCAAATTCCTGGAGGATAATCCGCTCAACCCGGATTCGCTGACGCCCTATCTCACGTGGGATCGCCAACATTACACGCGCAATCTGATCGATAAGAACCCGCTTTACGAGTTGATCGCGGTTTGCTGGGAGGTGGGACAGGCCAGTTCCATCCACAATCATCGCGACCAGAACTGCTGGATGGCGGTGCCTATCGGCCGTTTGCTGGTGGAGAATTATCATGTGATTCACCAGGACATTCCAGCGGGCAAGTCTGCCATCCAGTCCACCGAAATCGTAGAGATGAACGCGGAGCATCCTTGCGCGGTCGACCCGCTAGAACCGGTCCATCGGGTCATCAATCCGCGCAAATTTAACCAGCGGGCCGTGAGTCTGCATGTATATTCGCGCCCCTTCAATACCTGCGTGGTCTACTCCGCGGAGCAGGGAACGTGTGGCGAGATTCAGTTGCACTACACCACGGAATATGGAAAATCGGTTCAAGGATGACTCAGAAGTACTGCTGCTTCCCGCTGTTCGTAGCTTTCGTGGCAATCGCTGCTCTTCTCGTTACTTCGTGTGAAAAAAAGAAGCCGCCCGCCGAAGAAGTGGTCTTGCCCATGGACCGGGTTGCAGCTTCGCCGGCGAGTTCGTCGCAAAGAGTTTTGTACAAGAGTTTCCCGGTCACGTCATCCGCAGTTTTTCCGTTCGAGATTCCTGCCCACACCGTCATGCCGCACCTGCACGGAAACTACAAATCGTTTGTAAAGCAGTTAGCGGTACAGGCTAATGACGACAGCGCCAATGTCGACTTCCTCATTTTAAGTGAGGATCAGTACGCTGATTTTATTCACGGGCGCTCCGGGGAGGCGCTCTTTTCGGCAAATGCATCGCATGATCAAGATGTGGACTTCAGTCTTCCCGCTTCGCGGGATCAGCCGCAAAAGTACTATCTGGTTTTCCGCAACAGCCCCGGGGGATCAACCAAGAAAATTGTGCAAGCTGACTTCACGGTCGATTTTTAGCGAGTATCGATGCTGCTAAACTAAAAGCTTGCCCGTTCGTAAACAATCTTTGGAAGGCCCTGCGGCATCTTCCGCGCTCAAGCCGAGCCAGCAAAAAGAGCGCGTGTTCCTGATCGACACGATGTCGTTCATCTTCCGCGCTTATCACGCGATGGCACGGCAGCGTTCGATGTCCACCAAGACCGGGCTGCCGACTGCTGCCGTGTATGTATTCGTCAACATGCTGCGGAAGCTGCGCGACGATTTTTCCCCCGCCTATCTCGCGGCTGTTTTCGACGTTGCGGCCAAGACTTTTCGCGACACGCAGGCGGAGGCGATTACCAGCGTTCGCAAATTCGATATCAAGACGCAGACGTTTACCGAGATTGAATACAAAGGCTACAAGGCCAACCGCGCCGCAATGCCAGAAGATCTCGCGCAGCAGATTCCTTACATTCGGCGCGCACTTGAGGCGTACCGCATCCCGATCCTCGAACTGGCGGGCTTTGAGGCAGACGATGTAATCGGCACGCTGGCCCGCAAAGCCGCCGCCGATTCGTATTGCGTCTATGTCGTCTCTAGCGACAAGGACATGATGCAGCTAGTTAACGACGATGTTCAGATACTGAATCCTCCGAAAGATAATTTGATCTGCGATGCGGCCAAGGTAGAAGAAATTCTGGGAGTGCCTCCGGAGCGAGTGATCGATGTGATGGCGCTGCGTGGCGACACCATCGACAATATTCCCGGAGCCCCGGGCATCGGCGATAAGGGGTCGGTCGAGATTATCAGGCGGTTTGGCAGCCTTGAAGCGGCACTTGACCGCGCCGCCGAGGTGGAAAAGAAAACTTATCGCGAATCGCTGCTGAATAATCGCGACATCATTCTGTTCAGCAAGAGCATGGCTACCATCGACACAAACGTTCCCGTGGAATTCAATGTCGAGGCCATGCGCGCCGGCGAGCCGGACCTCGCTTCGCTCCGCCAGCTTTTCACGGAGCTGGAATTCACCTCACTGTTGAAGGAATTGCTTCCGGAGGTTCAGATTGCTGAGACACACTACACCGAGGCGCAATCGGCCGCGGATGTAGAGAGTGTTCTTGCTTCTATGGCACCGGGAAGTTCGATAGCCGTCGCGGCGGAATTGGATCAGGCAGAGTTGCCGCCGATCGGCGATGAAGAAGTGGTTGAAGAGGAACCGCAAGAAGCGATGCTTCCTTTGAGCGATGGCTCTGCGGAGGCTTCGCCGTCGGCGCCCGAGGCTGCGTCACGTCGCATCGCCATCTCCGGGGCTGCGGGCGCTGCTGCGGTCGTCAGGCTGGATTCCGGCGGCGCGGCGGTGAAGCTTCGGACCATCCTGGCTGACGCGAGTACGCCTAAAACAATTCACGACTACAAAGCGGCCATTCACGCGCTCGATGCGCAGGGCATCCGTGTGAACGGCGTGCGCGACGATTCGATGCTGTATTCCTATCTGCTTGATCCGACATATTCCTCGCATCGATTGGCTGACGTCGCTCTGCGCCGCTTCAATCTCAAGGTCAGCGGCGACCTCGGGGAAGCGGCCGATATCACGGGCAGGCTTGCTTCTTCTTTTCGCGAGGAAATACAGCAGGCGGGACTTGCGAAACTCTACGAAGAAATCGATCTCCCACTGGTTCCGGTTTTGGCCCGCATGGAGCAGGCGGGAGTGAAGATCGACACGGCTGCGCTGGCGCAAATGTCGACCGAGCTTGAGCGCGAGATCGGAATCAAAGCAACAGAAATTCAACAGATCGCCGGTACTGAATTTAATATCGGCTCCCCGCGCCAGCTCGGGGATGTTCTGTTTAACAAGCTGAATCTGCCGAAGCCGGTGAAGTATGGCAAGGGGCGCACCATCTCGACTGCGGTGGACGTTCTGGAAACTCTCGCCGAGGATTACCCTATCGCGCGGATGGTGCTTGATTACCGCCAGCTTACAAAGCTGAAGTCAACCTATGTTGACACGCTGCCCGCGCTTATCAATCGCTCGACTGGACGCTTGCATACCACGTTCGGGCAGACCGGAACCGCCACGGGACGGTTGTCGTCGGCGAATCCGAATCTGCAAAATATTCCCATCCGCACTGAGCTGGGACGCGGCATTCGCGCCGCTTTTATCGCCGAGCCCGGACATGTTCTGCTTACTGCCGATTACTCGCAGATCGAACTTCGCTTACTCGCGCATTTTTCGCGCGATCCTCTGCTGGTTGAAGCATACCGTCGCGGCGATGACATTCACACTCTGACTGCGTCTCAGGTCTTTGGAGTTCCGCCGCTCATGGTCACTGCGGATCATCGGCGCCAAGCCAAAGTTGTTAATTTCGGAATTGTCTACGGTCTCTCGCCTTTCGGACTTTCGCAAAATCTCGGCATCGAGCCCTCCGAGGCGAAGCAATTTATTGCGGCTTATTTCGAGAAATACAGTGGCGTCCGCAGTTTCATCGACAAAACGCTTGAAGAGGCTCGCCGCGATCTGAAAGTAAGAACTCTGTTCGGGCGCGTGCGGCCCATCCCTGACATCAACAGCAAAAACTCGAACCAGCGTGGCTTTGCCGAACGCACCGCCGTGAATACTCCGCTGCAAGGGACGGCCGCCGATTTGATCAAAGTAGCGATGATCCGGATCGACGCGGCTGTTCGGGAGCGCAAGTTAAAATCGCGGATGACTTTGCAAGTCCACGACGAACTGGTTTTCGAAGTGCCGGAGAAAGAAGTGGAGACCATGCAGTCTTTGGTGCGCGAGCAGATGGAGAA
>JBAVUV010000331.1:0-4370 GCA_049696955.1 Candidatus Sulfotelmatobacter sp.
CTTGTATTCAGCGCCCAATGCGTGCGATGCATCTTCGATCACGATCACCCCATTCTTGGCCGCAACTTCTTGGATCGCATCCAGGTCCGCGGGATGCCCCGCATAATCCACGGGAAGCACCGCTCGCGTGCGCGGCGTGATTCGTGCCGCCACCTGCTTCGGATCCAAATTGAGCGTGTCGGCGCTCACATCGGCAAAAATCGGCATCGCTCCCTGATACAGCACGCAGTTGGCCGTAGCCGCAAACGTCATCGGCGTGGTGATGGCTTCATCTCCCGCCTTCAGCCCGGCCGCGAAAGCCGCACCATGCAAGGCGGCGGTGCCGGAACTGAAGCTCACCGCATGTTTGGCACCCACCCACCCAGCGAAGGCTTCTTCAAATTCCGCAACCTTGGGTCCGGTGGTAAGCCAGTCGGATCGCAGCACGTCGACCACCGCCTGGATATCTTCTTCTCCAATCGACTGGCGCCCGTACGGAAGCAGAGTTTTCCGCACCGGAGTTCCTCCATCGATGGCAAGTACTTCGCGGATTATAGGCAGCACGGGCATCGCACAGTTCTTGAGAGGACTTTCGTTGGCCGCGTCTTGGCTAGCGATATTGATTTAGCGATGGCATCTACGCCGGTATCGCCGCTTTGAAGGCGGCTCCCGGCTCAATCAGTTCGTGTAGTTGCTCATTGGTAAGCCACTCCGCATTGTTGTCGCTGGTGTAGCGAAAACCTTGCGGCAATTCCCGGGCATGGACCCAGTTTGCCCGTTTCCACCAGGGATGCGAAGGCTGAATCACGTACATGTCATCGAGTTCCACGGTATTTCGTGCTTCGTCCTCCGAGAGCAACACTTCGTGCAATTTTTCCCCCGGCCGAATACCGATATATTCCACGTCACACCCGGGAGCAACCGCCTCCGCAAGATCCAGCAGTCGCATGCTGGGGATCTTCGGCACAAAAATTTCTCCCCCATACATTTGCTCGATGGCGCGAATCACGAACCGGACGCCATGTTCCAAAGTCAGCCAGAAGCGGGTCATGCGAGGATCGGTGATTGTAATTTTGCCGCGCTTGCGCTGTTCCAGAAAAACCGGGATCACGCTGCCGCGGCTCCCGACAACATTTCCATACCTGGCGCAACTGAACCGCGTCTCCTGCGCTCCCGCGTATGCGTTCGCCTGCACAAAAACCTTTTCCGCACAAAGCTTGGTCGCACCGTAAAGGTTGACCGGATTCACGGCCTTGTCGGTGCTGAGAGCCAGCACGCGCTTCACGCCCCGATCGATTGCCGCATCAATCACGTTGCGGCCGCCCATAATGTTGGTCTGAATCGCCTCGAACGGATTGTATTCACACGCCGGAACCTGCTTCAGCGCCGCTGCATGAACGACAACAGTAATGCCCGAGAACGCCCGCAGCAGCCGGGCAGGGTCCCGCACATCGCCGATAAAGTAGCGCAAGCTGGAGTGGTCAAAGCCGGCGGTCCGCATATCGTGCTGCTTGAGTTCATCGCGGCTCAGGATCACCAACCGCTTCGGATAATATTCCCGCAGCATGATGTCCACGAATTTCTTCCCGAACGAGCCCGTGCCCCCTGTGACCAGTACTTCCTGCTCCGACCAGTTCATCGCGCCTGCCTCAGCCATCTGTAATTTATTTTTCTCGCTTTGCCGTGCACCTAACGTGCCAGCGTCGTCAACTGTAGGGCTGATGATTGCAACGTAGTATAGCGGAGTTGCATCTCGGCGTGAACCGCGCAAGTGAAATCGTGCTTTTTATTTCGCGCGGCACAAGAGTACGCGAAAAAAGTCTCTAGTAATTCGCCCCTTAGTGAAACTTCGTGCCCTTCGTGGTTCAGGAATTCGTGTTCATGAATTATTGCACCAGTAGCGATGCACAACGATTCGCCGATTGTTTTCCGCGGAAGCAATGCTAGAATATGCGCGAAACCAACATTAACATTCTGAAAGAATTCGCGGGCGATGAACCAGCCATCGAGTCGGCGAATTTTCGGGTTGCGTGGGATTACGCCCGCTCCGCCCTTGAACGCAATCGAACCTGATTGAGGAGAAGTCATGGAACCCGGACCGCTGGTGCAGGCTAATACCCCGATCATTCGCGAGATGCAGCCAGCACAGGGCGATTTCGGGAAGTCTTCCGGACCGCGCGTCTATCCAGAACTTCTCTCTCAGGAGTCCGCACTCGGCGAATATGTCCGAGTTTTAGTGAAGCGCAAGTGGACCGTTCTGACCTGCCTGATCACAATTTTTTCCGTGGTCGCCATCGCCAGCCTCAAGATGACCCCGATCTATGAGGCGCGAGGCAGCATCGCCATTAACAAGCCTGATTCCGGTCTGGTGAACTTCAGCAACTCTCCCACCTTCAACGTGGACTATTACGATCCAACCGAGATGGAAACGGAAGTGAAAATCCTGCAGAGCGATCTCCTCGCCCTGCAGATCGTAAAAGAACTGGGTCTCGATCGCCGTCCGGAATTCGGCGGAAAGACCGCTCCTCTTCCTTCTTCGCTCGACCTTGCTCCCGATCCTTTGCAGGCTGATAGCGGGCGCACCACTTCCCTTCTCTCGTCGTTCCGCTCAAATTTGAAAGTGGCGCTGGCGCCCAACACCCACATCATCGAAGTGCATTACCGAAGTCCGGACAAAGATTTGGCCGCGAACGTGGTTAACACCTTGATGACCACTTACACGGAAAACAATTTCAAGTCGCGCTTCGACTCCACCATGCAAGCCTCCGATTGGCTTTCCAAGCAACTGGTCGACCTGCAGATGAAAGTGGAAACCTCCCAGGAAAAACTGGTTCACTACCAGAAGGAACATGAAATTCTGGGTATCGACGACAAGCAAAACATCACCACCGCAAAGCTCGACGAACTCAATAAAGAATTGACTTCCGCGGAATCCGAGCGCATGGACAAGGAATCCATTTACCGCCTGGTCCAGGCGGGCGATACCGATACCATCGCCTCGGCAGCCAGCGTTTTGGACGCCGCCGGGGTTAATTCCCAATCCGCCGGGGGCTTGCTCGAAAGCCTCCGCACCAAAGAAGCAGATCTGAAAATTCAAGCTGCCGAACTGAACACGCAATTCGGCCCCGCTTACCCAAAGCTCGCGCAAATCAATAACCAGCTCAAGGAGATTGACGCTCAGTTGCTGGCCGAAACCAAAAAGCTCAGCGGCAAGATTAAAGGCCAGTACATGGCTGCCCTGCAGCGTGAAGACATGCTGCATGACGCTCTGGAAAAACAGAAGCAGGAAGCCAACAAGCTCAACGAGAGCGCCATCGAATACAGTCTGCTGAAGCGCGACCTCGACACCAACCGGCAGCTCTACGAAGGATTGTTGGAAAAACTGAAAGAGGCGGGAGTCTCAGCCGGTCTCCGTTCGAACAACTTCCGCATCGTTGACGTCGCCCGCGTGCCCACTGGCCCCATCGAACCGAATATTCCGCGCAATCTTTCTTTCGCCTTCATGCTCGGTCTCACTTCTGGAGTGGGACTTGCGTTTCTGCTCGAAGGATTAGACAACACGGTTCGCACCACGGAACAGGCGCAGATGATTTCCGGCTTGCCGCCTCTCGGCATGATTCCCCTCGGTTCGAGGACGGCGCGCGAAGGCGCAAATGCAAAGCGCCTGGTCATCGCCAGCTCGAAAGAAGTCGTCGAGCTCATCACCCAGGTCAGGCCACAATCGCAAATGGCCGAGTCTTACCGTGCGCTGCGAACCTCGCTGCTGCTTTCCAATCTGGGCGCGCCGCCCAAGGTAATTATGGTGACCAGCGCGCTTCCGCAGGAAGGCAAGACGACCACCAGCATCAACTGCGCGGTGGTTCTGGCGCAGAAAGGAATTCGCGTTCTGCTCATCGACGCGGACCTTCGCCGGCCCAGCATCCACAAGACTCTCGGCATGGGGCCACGCAGCGGCCTCAGTAACGTTCTGACCGGTAGCGCCACTCTGGAGACTGCGATTACACGCTCTCCTATACTTCCGAATCTCGATGTATTGCCCGCCGGCACGCCTCCGCCTAATCCGGCCGAGTTGCTCGCTTCAAGCAACATGCGCGACGTGTTACAGGAGCTGCGTGGCCAATACGATCACATTGTGGTGGATACTCCTCCCACGCTTTCGGTGACTGATGCCGTCGTGCTTTCTCCTCGTGCCGATGCCATCGTGCTGGTAATCCGGTCCGGGCAGACCACTAAGCAGGCGTTGCGCCGGTCCCGCGATATTCTGATGCAGGTCAACGCGAAGGTTTCCGGCGTCCTGTTGAACGCCGTCGACCTGAGCTCGCCGGATTACTACTACTATTACGAATATCAAGGTAAGTACGCCGGCTACTATCACGACCATAGCTCTCACG
>JBAVUV010000332.1:0-2288 GCA_049696955.1 Candidatus Sulfotelmatobacter sp.
CGCTGGGGGTGCGCAGATGGCCGGCGCGCGTGGCTTTGTATCTGGCGACCGTGTGCGTGATCATTTTTGCGTGGCACCACTTTCAGGCTCCGTGGTGGGATACTCACGCCGATCTGCGGGAGATGCAGGATAACGTGGCTACTGGCGTGGGTTATGAAGGGACCGATGAATACACGCCAGTGGGAGCCGATCCTTCTGTGGTCGATAAAGATGCCCGCCGCGTGACCGTGGATGGGCCGGCTCATGCTGCAATTCGGATTTTAGAGTGGGACGCCGAACGGAAACAATTCACGGCAGAGATGTCGGCGGCTGACAATCTCGCGCTGCATCTGTTTAATTATCCGGCATGGCGCGTGGAAGTGAACAGGCGAATCGTGCAGGCGGCAACTCGTGAGGGAACGGGACAGATGCTGATTCCGGTGGATGCTGGAGTGAATCGCGTTCAAATCGTTTTTGTGCGGACTTGGGACCGCACGCTAGGAGCATGGATTTCCATGGCGGCGGTTGTCTTTGTGCTGGTGTCGCTGCGAGGATTTGCTTCCCCGATTGCGGGGGCGGGACGCCAGACCGACACCCGCCGGGACGGCGGCGCTACTGCTGAGACGTGATGCGGAAAATTCTGATTGCAACTTCGAATCCGGGCAAGCTGCGTGACTTTGCTGGTGCGGCGCTGCGGCACGGAGTGGAGATTGCGGGCGTTCCTGACTTCGCTTCCCTGCCCCCAGTGGTCGAGGACGGCTTAACGTTTGAAGCGAACGCACGCAAGAAGGCGGAAGGTTACAGCCGATATCTGCCGGGAGAAATCGTAGTCGCGGACGATTCGGGGTTGGAGGTTGATGCGCTGAATGGAGCTCCGGGTGTGCACTCGGCGCGATATGCCGCGCCAGACCTACAGAATAAAGAACCGCACGAAGCTGACGCAAACACTGATGATGATGCTAATAATGCGCGTTTGTTACGCGAACTCAAGAACGTTCCGTCGGCACAGCGTACGGGGAGATTTGTCTGCGTGCTGGCAGCGGCGCGTGACGGTAAGACGCTGGCGACATTTCGAGGGACGGCTGAGGGAACTATTCTTGAGTCACCGAGCGGTGCGAATGGGTTTGGGTACGATCCGCTGTTTTATTTTCCGCAGATCGGAAAGACATTTGCGGAACTGAGCGCGGAAGAAAAGGCCGGATATAGCCACCGGGGAAAGGCGTTCGAGCTTTTTTTGAAATGGTGCGATGCGGGCGAGCGATGAGGCGATCAAGTGATATGGCGCGGTTTGGCTTACGCGTGACGCCGAGTAAGCGGGAGATCCTTCTCTACGCCTGAAAAACGGCTCCGCTCAGGATGACAGTCGGCGTGTAATAGTCAAACTGCACCACTACCTTTCTTGACTTCGCTTCCATCTCAGCCGGATAATAAAAAGTTATTTTGTCGTCTCCGAACGCACAAGCGGACACACAAACCACCAATAAAGAAATTACAAGGAGCGATTCGTGGCGTCAGTTGCCAGTTCGGCTGCTCCCGGGGTGAAGCGAGGCGCAAGGCGGGGCGTGGCGCCGTTGCGCGCGGGACAGGGTACGTCGTTTTTCTTGCGGCGATTGCATTCGCTTACCGGCATCGTTCCCGTGGGCGCTTTTCTTTTCGAGCATATTCTTATCTCCAACTCCACCGCGATCAGCGGTCCTGATGCTTACGCTCGGCAGGTCAGTTTTCTGGCCAATCTTCCGCTGGTATTTTTTCTTGAGTTGTTCGGAATCTGGATTCCGATTGCGTTTCACGCGCTCTACGGGTTTTACATCTGGTACCGGGGCGACGGGAACACGATCGAATATCCGTGGACGGGAAACTGGATGTACACGGCACAACGCTGGACAGGGGGAATCGCATTCGTTTATATCGTCTGGCATACGTGGACGATGCGATTTAGCGGCGTTGATCTGCATGCCTATCCGTACGCGTCGTTTGGCAAGGTGCAGGCAGAGGTGTTTCATCCCGGATTTTTCCTATTTTATGTCGTGGGTCTGCTGGCAGCATCCTGGCACTTCGCGTATGGAATTTGGCTATTCTGCGCGAAGTGGGGCATCGTTTCCGGGGAGCGGGCGCAGAAGCGGTTTCTGATTGTTTGCCTGGCATTCTTTTTTATCCTGACCGGCGCCGGATTGGCGAGTCTGGCATCGTTCCGCTCGCGAGCGCTGCAACCGATTGATGCTGGTACCGCGGCTATGCAAGCCAGGCACACAACAGGAACTTACGGAAAGCCGGTGGAGTGAAGATGGCAGCAGCTCCGAAGATTATTG
>JBAVUV010000333.1:0-1831 GCA_049696955.1 Candidatus Sulfotelmatobacter sp.
TTTCAATCTCGCGAGAGCCCGCAATACGAATTCGTGCCCCTTCCCTGCCAACAGATTCCCGACAATCAAGATCGTCGGCCGCTCTCGACCGTTATGATTCGGCGCGAAGAATTGGGGATCGGTTCCGTTATAGACGACCTCAGATTCTGCCGTTGCTCCAGCCTCGGCCATTCCATCCGTCAGCACGCGTTGCACTTTTTCGCTGACACAGATTACTCTGCTTGCGTGCGAGTAGACACGTATTGAGCTTGTTCGCCGCCATCTCGCGGCGATCCCATCCTGAAAACACCGGTTGAAAGCGTCCAGCCCATGAACCGTAACGACAAACGGAATTTCTAAATGATGCGAGAGGAATGCCGCTGCATCACCGCAAGGTAACGCGGCGTGAGCATGGATTACGCTGACCGGCGAATGCCGATGAATTTTCCGTACGCTCTTTAACAGCACAGCACCGAGAAATCTACCAGCGCTCGACAGCCCAAAGTTTCCCGGCAGCTGTGGATAGCGAATCCAGTCCGCTGGAAACTGCCGGCTCGATTTTCTTCCGGCGTGATAAATCGAATCAACCGCGATAACGGAAGAGGCAGCGCCCTGCAACTCAATCTCGCGCAGCGCTTCGGCAACAAAGCAGCCGCTCACCTCGTCGCCATCGGACGGATAAAAAGGGGTAAGCGTCAGAACATGCAGCTTGGAACAAGTTCCTTGCTCCGTAATCTTTGCAGCGCGCCCCGAATTCCGATGCACAATGTCTGAAGTTACCTGCTCTCACTGCTCTGTGTCGAGCGCTCCAAAATCAGTGCCGTCAGGCCGTTGATGGTTGCGAAACGAGGATCCTGCATGTCGTCATCGGAGAACTGCATTCCGAACGTCTGCTCGATCTCGGTAATGAATTCCACAACTTCCATCGAGGTAAGCCATCCTGCTTCGAAGTAGTCGACATTCAGTGTAGATTCGCCTGCTTGCTCAGCAGTCTTTGTCCGGCTCTCGAACCAATCTATGATCCACCTTTGAACTCGCGCCCTCAACTCTTCCCCTTGATCTTGATCTCTATCTTTCAATCGCTGCGCAGCGTGCTGGCGCGCCATCGCAGCCTTTTAACTTCAAAGGCATCACGATCAGTTCAACTTCCGAGGCAGTCAGCGCCTTCAGGTTGGCCAGGTATTCCACCAACACAATGCCGGCGCCCAAAAGAACTTTGTGATTGGGAGAATCCTTGGCCGTCCCCCGCGAATGTACGGGATTGTCGGGAGACGGCGTATCCATCGCAATAAGACGCACCCCGTTCTCTGCCAGCCACTGTGCTGCATTTTCCGAAAGAAACGGATATTCATTGTAAAACTTCATGTTGCCAAAGTAATCGGACCATCCCGTGCGTAGAATCAAACGCTTCGGAACTTTGTCCCCCAATCTTTTCTTCAAATCGGCGACATCGATTTCCTGCAACGGTCGGCATCCGGTGAAGTCGGCCACAGTGGCTGCTCCTATAAGAACGTCCAGCGGAACCTCATCGATCGTTCCGCCGTTCGGAATGAAATGACGAGGCGCGTCAGCGTGCGTCCCAATATGCGTTCCTAACACCAGTTTTCTCGTCTCGCGTCCTTCGATTCCATGGCGCCCAAGAATCGTGATCTCGACCACCGGATGCCAGTGCGTAGGGAACGTCATCATGCCTTCTTCGATCGGCAGGGAGAGGTCGATTATTTTCATACGTGATGTTCGATTCGAATCTACGTGCAGATGGAGCAGTCCAGATTGAACAGTACAGATCAATCTGCGGTGGCAATCTCTTTAATCAATCAGTGCGACACAACTGCACTTTCCACCGGTGCCC
>JBAVUV010000334.1:0-1904 GCA_049696955.1 Candidatus Sulfotelmatobacter sp.
GCGGAAACCAGCACCATCCCTTCTTTAATCCCGCTGTTGTCTACTATCGCCTCAATCTGCGGGGTGATATGTACATAGGCCCGATGGGTTTTCGTGTGAAACTTCAAGTATTCAGTAAAGACCTTCATATGGCTTGTTCCTTTGGCATGAGGATTTACTTTCACCAGGGCTGACCTTTTGGACACTTACTTCCGTTACCTCCATAGTGCCGATGGATACAGAATTTTCGGCCCCTCGTGCCCCATACTCGATGGTGTCGAGGAGGTTTTCGTTGTGATCAGGCTTGATTACTTGTCGTGCGTGCTTACCATTGGTTCGACCATTCTAGTGGGACGGCGGTGTTGGGAGGGATGGATTCTGGCCGGCGTCAACAGCGTTGTCCTTTGCCTGATAGGGTTTCGCACAGCGCAGTTCGGCTTCATTCCGGCGAACCTGTTTTGCATTGCGCTTTACGCGGTAAACCTGCGCTCCTGGCGCCGGCCCGAGATTCGGTAACAGGGGCATCCACCCAAGAGACGAAATCTTTCGCGAGGCGTCCGCTTCTCACCATCTGGGGCAATAATTCCGCTCACAAATGCATCCATTGTACGGTCCGGGAGTTCGTCGTTGGGATGCCGGCAACCGCGCGGAGAGTCATCGACTAATTCCGCGTAGCGCGGAAGAGCGGCGTGCACCGCGAGAAGGCCATGCGCGGCCTGCAGAGAAACATCACAAGTAGTGTTCCGGATGCAGCAAAGTTCGGCTGTGCCTGCCTGGCCTTGCGGATATACAGCAATATCGTGAAATTGACCGGAGCCTGCCACGTGCCAACTGGTGCGCGGCAGGCTAAAATTTACAGGATTTACAGCACGGAAAAATTCTGACCATGCGGCATCTTATTCCGCATGCTGACAGACCCTAAGAGCCGCATCCAAGACTTATGCTCGAAAGCCCTGGCCGCTACCGATACCGGCCAGATCGAACCAATCCTCTCCGAATTAAGAGCTGCCTTGCACGAGAAAGTGCAGAGCGGAGAGACATGGATGGCGCTTTGTGAACGCGCCGCGGTTGAGCAGGACCCTAAAAAGTTGCTCGAACTGGTGAGCGAAATCAACCGGCTCTTCGAAGCTCGGGAAAGACGTTTGTCCGGTGAGTCTGACGGAAAACTGCCCACCAGGTAGACTTGCGCAGCAAGAACAGCTATCCAATCCCTAGCTCTTTGGCTAGGGATTTCCATTTGCTATCGACAAGAGACTTCGTTTTCGCATCCATCAGGATTTCGTCGGGCCAGGGTCGGGAGAAGCCTTCGGTGGGCCATTTGCGAGTGGCATCGATGCCCATCTTCGAGCCGTAGTTGGCGAGGCGGGAGGCGTGATCGAGCGAATCGATGGGGCCAAGCGTGAACTGAATATCGCGTTCGGGGTCGATGTGGTTGAGCACTTTGAGCGTCACATCGGCAAGATCCTGCACGTCAACATCTTCGTCCACGACAATGATGCACTTGGTGAACATCGCCTGACCCAGCGACCAAATGGCATTCATCACTTTGCGGGCCTGTCCGGGATAGGACTTGCGGATGGAAACAATCATCAGATTGTGGAACACGCCTTCGATGGGAAGATTGATATCGATCAATTCAGGGATAGTGAGACGCATCAGCGGAAGGAAAACTCGCTCGACAGCCTTGCCCATGTAGGCGTCCTCCATGGGCGGCTTGCCGACGACAGTGGTTGAATAAATCGGATCCTTGCGATGCGTAATGCAAGTAAGGTGGAAAACGGGATAGAGATCGGCCAGCGAGTAGAAGCCAGTGTGATCGCCGAACGGGCCTTCGCTGCGGAGTTCATCGAGGTTGACGTAGCCCTCGAGAACAATTTCGCTGGTGGCCGGAACTTCCAAATCCACGGTCTCGCACTTGACGAGCT
>JBAVUV010000335.1:0-15856 GCA_049696955.1 Candidatus Sulfotelmatobacter sp.
GTCCGGCTGCGCTTGGCCTGCTGGGTCGCCACCCGCGCCACCACGCCTAACTTTTGTGCGGTAGAAACCTTAGCCACGACTCGATTTTAACAGTGTCCGGCGCTACAATGACGCAAACCTGTAGCCGTCAGCAAAACCGTTCGGCGGCTCCTGGCATCTAAATCGTTGACGGGCAAGTTAAGATTGGCGGACTAGGACGGACGGCGATCGGGGGATACGTGGATCAACAACTCAAAGACCTGATGAAAGAACTTGGCGAAGCCATCAACGAATCTCTCTCCGATTCTGAACAGATCGCCGAAGTCGTGTCGCGCATTAAAGAAGGCGGTTACGATATTTTTCTCGTCCTTGAGGCCACGATCGGCGTCAGCAAACAGGGTGAGAAGGCTTCGGACAAAACTTCTCTAGTAACGACTCTATCCACGAATCCCGAGTTCAAAATCAACGATCAGGATCTCAAGTTCCTGAAGTCGCTACGCATCAAGATCGAAGAAGAAAAGTAAGTACATTGATCGTTGACGCGGCGAGTGAGGAATCTCCTCGTCGCTTCAGTCACTGGAACTCGCTTTGCCAACCCCGTTCGTTCGTATCCTCGATCGCAATGACATTCTTTCGCTCCCTTGGGAAAGCATTTTAAGGGTCATTATAAGGAGCTATGCGTGGCCGCACGCGGCAACTCTACGGGCTGTGCTACCATCTACTGTTTTCTGTGACAATTAACAGCCTGGCTCTTGCTCTTGGGGTTTTGCAAAGGAAGTCAGAGATATTCCGATGAAAGACACACTCGGAGTCCTTCTCGCCGGCGGTGCTGGAGAGCGCCTTTATCCTCTAACCCGGGATCGTGCCAAGCCCGCCGTTACATTCGGTGGAATGTACCGCATCATCGACATCACTCTTTCCAACTGCCTGAATTCCGACCTGCGGCGCGTCTATATCCTGACGCAATATAAGGCATTGTCGCTGAACCGCCATATTCGTGAAGGCTGGAACATCCTGGGCCGCGAGGTGGGAGAGTTCGTGGAAGTGCTGCCGCCGATGAAGCGGGTCAGCGATCAATGGTATCAAGGCACGGCCGACGCCGTGTATCAAAACATTTATTCCATCGGCTCGGAGCAGCCCAAACACGTCCTCATTCTATCCGGCGATCACATTTACAAAATGGATTACGGCAAGATGATGAAGCAGCATTGTGATTCGGCTGCGGACGTCACGCTGGCCACGATTCAGATTGATCCCGAAGAGACGTTTCGCTTTGGCGTGGTGGATGTCGACAAGGATGGCCGCATCAACGGCTTTGAAGAAAAGCCGGCGAATACGCAACTGCGCTCACCCTGGAACCAGCAAAAGGTTGCCGGATCGATGGGCGTCTATCTCTTCAACGCGGATGTCCTTATTCCCGTGCTGCTGAAAGATTCTGAGGATGCCCATTCCAGTCACGATTTCGGCAAAGACATCCTGCCCAAGATGGTCGACGACTATCGCGTCTTTGCCTACGACTTTATCGACGAGAACAAGAAAGAAGCTCTCTACTGGCGCGATGTGGGCACGCTCGAGGCTTACTACGAAGCCAATATGGATATCGTTTCCGTATCGCCGATCTTTAATTTGTACGATCAGGATTGGCCGATTCGTACGCACCAGCGCCAGTATCCCCCGGCGAAATTTGTTTTTGCGGAAAAAGACCGCATGGGCATGGCGCTCGATTCCATCGTTTCTAACGGCTGTATTGTATCCGGCGGTTCGGTCAGGAATTCCGTGCTATCACCGGACGTGCGGGTAAATTCTTATTCCGAAGTGGACTCCTGCATTTTGTTCTCCCACGTCGCCGTGGGACGTCATTGCCGCATCCGGCGCTGCATCATCGACCGCAACGTCCACCTCCCCGAAGGCACCACCATCGGCTATGACACCGAGGCCGACCGCTCGCGCTACTTCGTGACCGACAGCGGAATCACAGTCGTTACGCGGGACTATTCGTTGTTTGAGAACCCGGTGACGGTGGATTACTTTACTAGTGAGTAGGCGGTAGTTGGCTGGTGTGAGCTTCGCTAGCTCCGGTTGGGGCGTAATATCCACGGCGAGCGTAGACACGTAGCTTATGGCCCGATTTGCGGGCAACAAGGGCAATCGTGCGGTAGGAACCATCGGGCCGGAAGGCGGCTGGTTTGTAAGAAATCAGGTACCGGCTGCGGATAACTTCTTGCAAGTCGCCAAGGCGACGGTCCAAGTCTGAGAGAGAGCCCGGGAAAAGTGCTGTGCCGCCGGTTTGCTCGGCTAAAGTTCTCATGGCACGGTCTGCGGTCGAGGCGTTGAGAGCGTCGCCGCCCGCGAAGGCCCGCGTGCTTACGGTATACAGCGTCACTCCGCCACGTTCCGCACTCTCGATGGCCTCTTTCAAAGTCGCGCTGCTGGAATTATCCTCGCCGTCGCTGATGATCACCACAATTTTGGCACTGGGCTTTTCTTCCGCAATGCTGGCCAGCTTGTCTGAGGCAAACTTGACCGCATCCCATAGAGCGGTCCCACCCCCGGGAGACAATTGATCGATGCCTGAGGTAACGCTTGCGCCATCTCCAGTAAAATCCTGAACCAGCAGTACAGCATTTGCAAAGCCCACAACAAAAGCCATGTCGTGCTTGTCCGTCAAAGACTTTCGTAGGAACGAGGCAGCCGCTTTCTGTTCGAAGGCAAATTCCTTCGTGATCGAAGCGCTGGTATCGATGACCAGGCCAAGTCGCAACGGCAGTTGGGATTCGTTGCGAAAGTGGGTAACCACCTCGGGCTGTAGGCCAGCGTCTTGGATCACCACATCCTGTTGCGTTAGATCGCTTACTGATTTCCCGTGGTCGGTAGCTGCGAAAAAAACGGCAACTTCGTTCACGCTACTGCGCAATAGGTATGGATTGTCCTGCCGGAGATGGCTTGATCCGGCAGTGGTCGCGCCGGGCCGGGTACCCTCCGCACAGGTTTCACAGACTGATCCCGGTTCCGGTTCTGTCTCCACCTCCGCAAGTTGTTTCTCCTCTCGCATTCGTTGCAACACGCTTCGGGCTGAGCTGGGAAGTCCCGCAATCGTCGTGGCATTGGGATCAAGCGCCGCCGCAGCGAAAGAAACCTCGACCGCCGGTGCAGGAGGATGATCCCGCTGATCCTTTATTTCCGCGATCATCTGCCGAGCTGCGTCGGCGAAGGGAGATGTCGGCGCTTCGGCGAGGAAGATTCCCAATTCATTTTGTGTCTGCTGGAGGTTGTCTTGCCCCTGCCATGAGGCCGCGGCAAAGTAATGCACGATGGCGGCATTCTCATGCTTGCGGCTGTGTACCTCTTCTGCGGTAGCGATGACGGCATCGTAGTCTTTATTCAGAAGCTGGGCATAGGCTTGCGCGATGAGCAAGTGCAGATCGAGCGGTGCAAGTTTCGAGGCTTTCTGCATGGAGTCTTGAGCCGACGCAAAATTCTTGAGTGCAAGCTGCGCCCAGCCCAGATTCAGATAGGAAAACGGCAAGTGACTGTCCAGGGCAACCGCCTTAGAGAATTCGGTTTCAGCCTGCTCATTCTGTTTCAGATTCAGATACGCGGAGCCCAATGCGTTATGCGCGGTCACAAAACTTGGATAAATCGACACTGCCTTGGTCAGGTGATCGACCGCGCCGGTGTAATTCTTCTGGATTAGAAATCGCGTTCCTTTTTCATACTCGCGGCGGGCTGAATTGGGAGCCTTGCGATCGAGTTTGCAGAACGACGAAGAGAGATTTTCCAAATTTCTCTGCCAACGATCTTCGCTAATGTCCAGAACCATGTCCAGGCGCGTGGGGTCGAACCCGTTCATATATGGGTTCGGAGCCAGATTCATTCCTTGTCCATGGGCACGATACCGGCAGAAAACAACGACGCAGAGGGATAGCAGGATGAAAGAACCCGCGCGTCGCTTTGCTGTGGACGGAGAATACATGGATGGAACTACGTACCAGAAACCGGAGCCAGATTGTAGCTTAGTTCCCGACTCTCGCGATTGCCATCGTACCCATGGTAACAGTAACGGCGGTAGTGCTTAAGTCGTAATAGCCGCGTCCGCGATGGAAAATATCTTCACTGCTACAATGCCCTGTTTCAAATAACTTGCGGCTAGTGTCGTTAGACTGGCGAACTTACAGAAGTACATCCGCGTACTGTCTTGTAGGGCTTGGGGGTTCTTGTCGTCTTTTTGTCCCCAACCGGTGTGAGTCGCCTTTTCAAGACAAGATCGCTTAGCTCCGGGGAGCTTGGGTTGGAAGATGTTCAGGTAGTCGCGATGCTGGTGCGCCGCTGCGTGGCGGGCGATGCGGCTGCCTGGGAGGAAATCGTCCAGACCTATAACCGGCGCATCTATAACATCTGCTATCGCTTCGCAGGGTCCGCGGATGACGCCGAAGACCTGACGCAGGAAGTCTTCGTCAAAATGTACCGCACCCTGGCGAGCTATGACAGTTCGAAGGGTGCGTTCGTCACTTGGGTAACTACGATCACCCGCAATCTGCTGGTCGATCACTTCCGCAAGACCAAGCAAGACCGCATGACCGACTCGATCGACGCGGCGTCCTCTGCTCACGAGGATGCGCAGCCGCTCAGTGAGCAAATTCAGGACCAATCTGCACCTCCCGACCAGCACGTACGCAGCCGGGAGGTGGGAGAAACGGTTCATGCAGCCCTCGGCAAGCTGTCGCCGGAGCTCCGTGAAGCTGTGATTCTAAGAGACTTACAGGATATGGACTATCGCGAAATCGCCACCGTTTTGAAGGTGCCGGAGGGAACTGTGAAAAGTCGAATAAATCGTGGGCGAGCGGAACTTGCGCGCCTTCTACAACGTACCTATAGGCAGGTGATGTGATGCCAGATCACACCAAAAACGACCCCACCAGTAACGGAATGCAGTGTCAGGAGTTTGACAGCCTGCTCACGGACGCGCTCGATGGCGTTCTGACAGGGAGTCAGCTCGACCGGTTCCAGGCTCATACGCGGACTTGTTCCGCCTGTGGGCCCCTGTTCGCCGAAGTGGAGGCGGGCCGCAGCTGGCTGAAGGATCTCACGGAGGTGGAGCCTCCAGTCAGCCTGGTTACGAATATTCTGGCATCTACAACGGGCGTTGACACCCAGCGCCTGCGGGTGAACGTCGCTGCGCCTCAACCACGCATTACTTGGGTGGAAAAAGCGCAGGCGTGGGCCTCGGGAGCTTTGCAACCCATCTTTGCCCAGACTTGGGCAACGGTCCGGCAGCCACGGTTTGCCATGTCTTTTGGCATGGCGTTCTTTTCGCTGTCGGTGGCGTTGAGCGTGCTCGGTGTAAAGCCGGCCGATCTGCGCCAGTTGAGTTTGCGTCCCGCCGCCATTCGGCACACGTATTACAACACGCAAGCCCGCGTTGTCCGGTATTACGAAAATATCCGGTTCGTTTACGAGGTGGAATCGCGGGTGCGTGAATTCAAACGCAACGTGACCACTGCCGAGCCTGGTTCGTCAGGATCGGGTTCATCCGGACCTGGCTCACCAGATTCGACACCGGATAAGAAAGACCATAAAAACGACACAACTCAACAGCCCGAGCAGAAGCAGGAGCGCAACTACAGCCAGACGGAAAATAATCTGGTTCTGGCCAGCGCTCCTCTGGGTCCCTCTGTCTTCGATCCGTCAAATCCGGATCTGCCTGTAGTGTCGGTGACCACGTACAGGAGGTTCGTATGAACTGCGCCACTCATAGCGATATTGCCGCGGTCGCGTTTTGCCGCACTTGCGGCAAGCCGCTCTGCGCCAATTGCACCCGCGACGTTCGCGGGGTCGTCTACTGCGAGCCTTGCCTCGCTGCTCGTCTGGAAGGCACGGCACCGGCAGCCGGGTTCGCACCTCAGCAAACTGTCTATCCACCAGTGGGCGCACCCCCGATTTCGCTGCGCCACGGCAGTTCGGGTCCGAATCCCACAGTGGCCGGCATTCTCGCCGGATTCTTTCCCTTCGGCGTGGGCGCGGTCTATTGCTCGCAATATGCAAAGGGATTAGCACACCTCCTCATCTTCGGATTGCTGATCTTCGCCTCCGATCATGCAGGGAATTGGGACGCGTTGTTTGGTATTGCCATCGCATTTTTCTACGTCTACCAGATCATCGACGCCGTTCGTACCGCACGCGCTCTTCAGGAAGGCCAGCCTCCGCCAGATCCATTCGGTCTGGGTCAGGCCTTCAGCATGGGAGAAAAAAGCGAGGCCAAGAACATTCCTGCGGTTGCCATCATCCTGATCGGATTGGGTGTGCTCTTCCTGTTGCACACCATGAACATCTGGGAGTTCGGCATGGATCGTTTCTGGCCGCTGATTCTGATCTTTCTCGGGGCATGGATGTTCGCCCGGCAATGGGGAATTGTTGGAACTCACCCCCCGGGCTGCACTTGCGCGACCTGCCGCGTGCGCAAGGCGGTGGGGATGAACTGTACCTGTGATCGTTGCCGGATGCGGAAGATCATGGGGCCGGCGATATTGATGACCGTCGGAACGTTATTCCTGCTCCAAAGTCTCAACGTTGCCAGCTTTGATCGCACCTGGCCCGCGATTCTGCTGGTGATTGGTGTGGTCAAGCTGCTGCAGAGCAATGCTTCGTCAGCCGGGCACATTGCTCCGCTGCCGCCCGCGCCGCCGGTTGTCACGCCGCCAGCGCCCCCACCACCACCGCCGTCGAACCCCGTGCCGTCGAACCCAGGACCCGCATCTTCCGAGGAGGTGCGCAATGTCTAGTCCGGTGTCTTATCCGGTTCCACCGCCGGTTCAAACTCCGCTTCCGCCTCGGCGTCGCCGCTCCTTCGCCGGACCCGTGGTGCTGATTATTCTCGGGATCGTTTTCCTCCTGGGCAACATGCACATGCTCTCGTGGGCGCGGCTGGGAACCTGGTTCGCCCACTACTGGCCGCTGCTGTTGATTTTGTGGGGAGTACTCAAGCTAATCGAGCACCAGCAAGCTCAGCGTGATGGATTGCCTTCGCGCGGCATCGGAGCCGGCGGAGTTTTCCTGGTCATCGTCATCGTCATCTGCGGGCTCATTGCCACCCAGGCCTCGCGATTTAACTGGGGTGAAATCCGCGACAACATGGGCATCGACGGCAGCGACCTGGATAACGTTTTTGGCCAGACCTACAACTTCGACGACCATCTTGAACAAGATATTCCGCCCGCGGTTACCAGCTTGCGCATCAACGACGATCATGGGGCGGTGCGGGTTAGCGTGGCCGAAGACAAGCAAATCACGGTTGTAGTACGCAAACGCGTCGGCGCGGAAAGCCAGAATGACGCCGATAAATACAACCAGCAAACCAAACCGCAGATCACTCTCGCGGGCAACGCAATGGTTCTCGACGCCAAGGCCCAGGTGGGCGACCATTCCGTGCAAAGCGATTTGGATATTTCAATCCCCCGGAAGATGGAACTGCACATCACGGGCCGGAAAGGCGATGTTTCCGTCACCGGCCGCGATGGAGACGTGGAGATCTCCGCTCAGCATGGCGACGTTTCTGTAGAAGACGTCAACGGCAATGTAAAACTGAATCTGGAAAAAAGCTCCGCCAAAGTCGAGCAGATCACGGGCGATGTTCACATCGATGGCCGCCTGAATGAAGTCTCAGTGATGGACGTAAAGGGCTCAGTACAACTGGACGGCGAATTCGAGGAGAGCGTCAAACTCGCTCGCATCACCAAGAATGTCGCGTTCAAGTCCTCCCGCACCGACATGGAGTTCTCGCGCATCGACGGCGAACTTGATCTCGATTCCGACGACCTGCATGCGGACAAGCTCACGGGTCCCGTCCATCTGACGACCCGCTCCAAGCAGATACGGCTGGAAGATGTATCCGGCGATGTACGCCTGCAAAATAACAACGGCGGCATTGAGATAGCCATGCATTCGTTAGGAAATGTACAGATCGACAGCCGCAATGGCGACGTGCAATTGACCGTGCCTGATAAAGCCGGCTTCCGCCTGGACGCGCGCACGCGCGACGGGGAAATTCAATCCGATTTTCCCGAGTTAAAAATTGACAATGGAGACCACGAGGCCACGGCCAGCGGCAGCGTGGGCAACGGCTCATCCCACATCGTGATCAATAACGAGCACGACGGGATTGAGATTCGCAAGGCCTCCGCGGCAGCCTCGCCCGCGGTTCCTGCACCTCCGGCGACGCCGGCCAAGCCAGCCAAATCTTTGCCCGCGCCAAAATCAAAAGTCGAGCCGACAGACAACTGAAGAAGTCTGCAGAGAAGCTTATGTAGGGACAGCCGCCCTCGGCTGTCCCCGGGCGCAGCCCGGTGCTGGGATCACCACGGGTCTTGAAGCTGACGAGTGCTCAGATTCAAGCTCCCAATCTCTTTCTAGCCAACTCTTCCACCTGTGCCAGCACTTCATCCTCACCCATGCTGGTGGAATCGATCACCACCGCATCCTCCGCCGCCATAAGCGGAGACGCCGCCCGGGTACGGTCACGACGGTCGCGCTCCCGTAAATCTGCGGCCACATTCGCGGCTACTTCGCCTTTGATCTTCTGCTGCTGCATGCGGCGCTGCTCGCGTACCACTGGGTCAGCATCGAGAAATATCTTCAAGTCGGCGTCGGGAAAAACTTTCGTCCCGATATCGCGGCCTTCCATCACCACGCCGCCACCCGCGCCCATTGCCCGCTGATGTGCCACCATCCACGCCCGCACTTTCGGATGCACCGACACCCGTGAAGCTGCCTCCGTGACATCGCGCTCGCGAATGCGCGCCGAAACATCGTGCCCGTTCAGCAGTGTTCGGTTTCCGTCCCTCGACGGCTCCAGCTGAATGCGCGACTCTTCCGCGAGCTTCACGAGCGTAGCTTCATCATCGAAAGACGCGTCTTTTTCGATGGCCTTGAGGGCCAGCGCGCGGTACATCGCGCCGCTCTCGAGGTTCACGTATCCAAGTTTGCGCGCCAACCGGGACGCAATCGTGCTTTTGCCCGCGCCCGCCGGGCCGTCGATGGCAATGATCAGTTTGCGTGGAGAGGGGGCTGGGGTCTGATTATCGGTCATTTCGCGAGTAGATTGTACACGCGATCACGTGACGAGCGAGCAATCTACTTCGTTGCATGGCGCGGCTTGACAGTAGGAACCGCCACTTCCTTCTCCCGAGTGATCTGTAGCATCGACCGCCCAACCACATGCACGAAGCTCAACTCGCGCGCGGCCAGCAACGCGTTGACGGCTTCCTTCACTCGCGACCGCGCCACAAATTTCCCGAAGAAAGATTCCAATTCCGCCAGGTCGGCGGCCACTACGCAATCCAGATATTTCGAGATCAGCGCCGAGAGCGCCTGCTGCACCGACAAGCCCACGCCTTCGCGAACCGCATCCGGCGACCAGCGATAGAGCACATCCCAGTAAGATCCTTCAGGCAGTTTGTAATCCACGCGCGTGATGCGCAACTTGGCCAGCAACTCGCCCAGAGCCTTGTCGAGCGCGGCGAGAGAAACCGCGCCGCCCAGCGCTTCCTGCAGCTTCTGCTTTGAAATCGGCCCGTCGCGCCGGATCAATTCAAAGGCATCGCACGCCAGCGGCGAATAAGGGGAGCGCGGACCCTGCTTCGGGGCTAGTTTTGGATTACGCTCGCCCACCAGCGCATAGAAATAAGGAAACGCCGAAGCCGCCAACAGAAATGCATTGTTCTCCTCGAACAGGCTCGCTTCGTAAGCTGAGCGCTCGCGCAGCAATCGGACCATGAGTTCGGTGGCGGCGGCCGCGCGCGGATCGGAATAAGCATGCTGCCAGGTCGGCAGCCGATTGTCCGAGCCCACGAAGGCGCCAATAAACGTTGGCACCGGCATCGCCGGCCGCACCGGGTACATCAAGCAGAATCCAACCTCCTCGACGAACGCGCGCGCCTGTTCGATGGTCCGGATGGCTTTGCCATCCAGACGCCACTTCTCGCGCCGCAGCTGTTGCAGATCCTGCTCCGTCATAAGAACAGCCCAAAAAAAACGATTGTTGATTGCTGATTTCTGATTGTTGATTGACTGTTGATTAAAGAGCGGCGCTCTTGGTTTTCAGTCAACAATCAATCAACAATCAAAAATCATCAATCAGCAATTGCCTTCAGTGCTAGATCCTCTTAAACGCCTTCTGTATGTCTTTAACAGAATACCGCAGCACCACCGGTCTGCCATGCGGGCACGACATAGGATGATCGGTTTTCGCGAGCTCCGAAAGCAGCCACTCCATTTTGTTTTGCTCCAGCGGCATGTTGACCTTGATGGCGGCATGGCAGGCGATGGAGGCGGCAATGCGCTCGCGAATCTTTTCCAGATTCAGCGACTGCTCCTCCCGCGAAATCTGATCGAGCAGCTCGTGTAACATTTTCTCGACAGCAGCTGCATCCACTCCCGCCGGCGCAACTTTCACCGCGACGCTCCGCGCTCCGAAAGGTTCGGCCTCGAAGCCGTTGTGTTGCAGTTCGTCGGCGATTTCCGCAAATACCGCCTGCTGCGCCGGAGAAAGCTCGAGCACGATGGGCATCAGCAACCGCTGGCTCTCAACTTTCTGCGCCGCCCGCTGCTTCAGTACGCGTTCGAAAAGAACGCGCTCGTGAGCCACGTGCTGATCGACAATCCACAGTCCATCTTCATTCACTGCGAGAATGAACGAATTGCGAATCTGTCCCAGCGGACGCAAAGTAGAAAGCGCCGCCAGCGTTGGCTCTTCTTCGCGCACTTCGATCTCGGGAGCGCAACCGTTATCCGGAATCGCTTCGACGAAGCGACCTTCAAGTCCGCGGGCGACCGGAATCGCGGCGTTCGCCTCCACTGCAATTCCGCCCTCAAACTGAAACCGCGCCGAAACCGGCGGCGCAACCGGCGCTTGCAAGGCAAACCCTGCACCCCCGGAGGGCTCATAAAACGCTCGCGCCGTCGGTGCCGCCGGCACGGCCATGTCGGAAGGTGGCTCCCACTCCCGCGCGCCCGGCGTCAGCCCAGAACTGGCGGTCGCGTGAGCATGAATCTCCGTGGTGAACTGCGGTGCCGGGCGCGCCTTCATCAGCGCCGCGCGCACCGTATCCCGCACAAAATCATGCAGCACCGTCGGTTGCCGAAAGCGCACTTCTGTTTTTGACGGATGAACATTCACATCCACTTCCCCCGCGGGCAATTCCAGAAACAGCAGCACCACGGGATATACACTCGGCGGAATAATGTTGCGATAAGCCTCCGTCAGTCCATGCTGCACCAACCGGTCACGGATCAGCCTGCCGTTCACGAAAACATAAATCGAATTACGATTCAGCTTCTGGATCTCCGGCTTCGAGACGAAGCCGTGCAGCCGCATCCGGCCGGGTTCGACATTTTCCTGCGCATCGTCTTCCCGCGCATCGTCGTTGACTTCCTTCCTCCGCCACGGCGGAGGCTGCGGCAGGCCAACGTGCTCCAAGCTCTGTACAGCCGCGACCGCGATCAACTGGTCCAGCGTTTCCTTGCCGAACACCTGGTACACGCGCTCGCTGTATCCCGCGACGGGAGGTGCTACCAGCATGGCATTGGTGGCCGAATGCAACTCAAAATGCTTTTCCGGATGCGCCAATGCGTAGTGCGTCACCAGCGAAGCGATGTGAGACAACTCGGTCGACTCTGCCTTTAAAAACTTTTTGCGCGCCGGAGTATTGAAAAAAAGATCTCGAACCGTAATCGATGTTCCTTCCGGCAGTCCTGCTTCTTCGACGCGCGCCATTTTGCCGCCATTGATTTCAATAATTGTCCCTTCGATGCTCGTGCTTTTGCTAATCGTTCCCGCCGCTGCAACGGCGTCCACCGCGCATGTCTCCAGCCGCAGCCGCGACACTGAGGCGATGGAAGGCAGCGCCTCGCCACGAAATCCCAGGGTAGCCACACTCAACAAATCTTCCGCATCCTTAATCTTTGATGTGGCGTGCCGCTCGAACGCCAGCATGGCATCGTCGCGCACCATGCCGCATCCGTTGTCTGTGATCTGAATCAATTTCTTCCCGCCCGCCTCGACGCTGATCTTGATTCGCGTCGCACCCGCATCCAGGGCATTCTCGAGCAGCTCTTTCACCACCGAGGCAGGCCGCTCCACCACCTCGCCGGCGGCGATTTTGTTGGCGACCTGCTCGGAAAGTACGTGAATGCGCCCCATGAAACAGTTCTCAGCTCTCGTTTCTCAGAAAGTGTGGAGGATACGTCAGTTTCGCAGAAGGCGGAGCGGAAGGCAAAGATGGGAAAGCACGGAAGGCTCGCCAACCAAGACTGCTGGTACTATTTATTCTTATCTCTTTTTTCTCTTTGTCTCCTCTTGCAACGGAGTGAACGAATGATTCGGTCTTTTAAAGGGATGAAGCCGAAGATTCCGGCGACCTGTTATGTGGACGAATCGGCGCAGATCATCGGCGACGTGGTTCTCGGCGAACATGCTTCCGTTTGGATGAATGCGGTGGTGCGTGGGGATGTCTATGGCATCCGCATCGGGGCGCACTCGAACATTCAGGATTGCAGCGTGTTGCACGGCATGAAAAATACTTACGGTGTGACGCTTGGCGAATATGTAACCGTTGGGCATTCGGTGACGCTGCATGGGTGCGAGATCGAAGACCGCTGCCTGATCGACATGGGCTCGATCATTCTGAATGGCGCAAAGATCGGCGCCGGATCGATTATCGCGGCAGGCACTCTAATCCCCGAGCGGACGGTAGTGGAGCCGGGGTCTTTATGGATGGGTTCTCCAGGAAAGCTCCGCCGGAAGCTGGAGGCCGCAGACGACGAGCTGATCATGAAGTATGCAAGGAATTATTTGGGATACACAGAGGAGTATTTGCGGGAGCGGTAGGAACTACGACCGAAGTATAAGCGGCCGAAGCCCCGAGTACGATTGTCATCCTGAGCGGAGAAAACCGATTCGCTTTTCGAATCGGTTTGCGGAGTCGAAGGATCTCTACTTTTTGACTGGCCCCAGCGGACGTACGAATCTGCGTCCAAATGACAATCGATATGAAAATTTAGGAAAAAGACCGGGAATGATTAAAGCTGTTCGAGGAACGCGTGACCTTCTGCCGCCGGAAACGGCGCTGTGGAATTTTGTGGAGTCGACGGCGCGCGATGTGTTCCGCGCGTACAACTTCCAGGAAATTCGCACACCGATTTTCGAGTCGACGGAACTCTTTGCGCGCGGCGTAGGCGAAGAGACCGACATTGTTTCGAAGGAAATGTTCACCTGGGAAGATCGCGGCCGCGCCGAAAGTGACCGGGGACAATCGCTCACCCTCCGCCCCGAGGCCACGGCTGGCATTGTCCGGGCTTACATCGAGCACAAACTCGGGGACCGCGGACTGAACAAGCTCTATTGCATGGGCCCGATGTTCCGCCGCGAGCGACCGCAGAAAGGCCGTTACCGGCAGTTCTACCAGATCGATGCTGAAATCATCGGTCCGGCCTCGGCGGGCAGTGAGTCTCCGGCGCGGGACGCGGAAGTGCTGGAGATGCTGGCCACGTTGCTGGATCGTTTGGGAATCAAGGGCTGGACTCTCGAACTGAATTCCGTCGGATGCTCAAATGATCGAATCGCGTTCAACGAAGCGCTGCGCAAGGCTTTGGAGCCGGTGGTGGGAAATATGTGCGTGGATTGCCAGCGCCGCGCCGTGACCAATCCGTTGCGCGTGTTCGATTGCAAGGTTCCTGCGGATCAGCCAATTATCGATACCCTGCCGCGCATCAGCCAATTTCTGGATGAACCCTGCCGGATGCATTTTGCAGCGGTAAGAGAAATCCTGACCAAGATTGGGGTCCCGTTTACTTTGAATGATCGCCTGGTACGTGGACTGGACTACTACACGCGCACCGCCTTCGAATTCACTCACGGAGCCTTGGGCGCGCAGAACGCAATCCTCGGCGGCGGCCGCTACGACGGGCTTTCCGAGGCTCTTGGCGGTCCAGCAGCTCCGGGGATCGGCTTCGCGATAGGCGAAGATCGTCTAGTGATGTCGCTGCAGGAATCTGCTTCAGCCGAAAGTGTACTGAAGAAGCCGGACGTGTATATCGCTCCGCTGGGCGTGGGAATGAATGCGGAAGCAGCCCGGCTGGCCCGCGAATTACGGCGTCAGAATGTCGTCGCGGATTTGGGAGACGAAACTTTCCGGCTGAAGAAATCTTTCGAAATTGCGACCAAAGCCGGGGCAAAATACATTTTGATCGTGGGTGAAAATGAAATCAAGGCCGACGCCTTCGCCTTGAAAAATCTCGCCACCGGCGAGCAGGTTTCAGTTCCGCGCGGGGATCTGGTGCGGAGGATTCAGGAGTAGCGATGGGGAAGACTCGTTCCATGATCGACGATGAGGCAAGGCGTTTTATCGAGGCGCAGCATATATTCTTCGTCGCGTCGGCTCCGCTTGATCCGGGTGGCCACGTGAACCTTTCCCCAAAGGGCCTGGACACATTTCGTATTCTGGGGCCGACCACTGTCGCCTATGTTGATTTCAACGGAAGTGGAGTCGAGACCATCGCGCACATGAAAGAGAATGGTCGTATTGTTCTGATGTTCTGCGCGTTTCAAGGTCCTCCGAATATTTTTCGTTTGTATGGCCTAGGCCGCGCGGTTGAGCCTCACCAGGATGAGTTTGCAGCCCTCGCGGAGAGCTTTCCGGCTCACGAGACCATGCGTTCGATCATTGTGATCGAAATCACTCGCGTCACCGACTCTTGCGGATATGGCGTTCCCCGTTTCAAATATGAAGGCGAGCGTGAACAGCTCGCGGCATGGGCTCGCAAGCAGGGGCCGGAAGGCTTGCAGGCTTACCGCGAGCGAAAGAATCAAGTCAGTATTGACGGACTTCCGGGCTTATCGCTTCATCCACGAGCGGTTCATGAACAGACAATTCATAAACCAGCCGTTCATAGACAAGATCGGCCGAAAGACGATTAGAAAGAGGTCATGTGAAGATTTCCTGGCTTTCCTGTTCCTTTCTCTTTTGTGCAGTCGCCATCAACCTTGCAGCAATCAAGGTTGTGGCGGCGCAGACTCCGGTCGCTGTTAGAGGTCCGAGTGCGCTCGATCAAAGCGCAATCGCCAATGAGAAAAATTTGATCGAAGCCAAGAAGAAAGACGACGCCGCATTTTTCAAGCGGACACTAAGCCAGAATTTCTCACTGGTCGGAGTCGACGGCAGGCTGCTTGAAGGACAAGAGGCTGCGGAGAATTTAGGCGACTCGGACCTGGTGGAACTTACGCCCTATGACGTGAAAGTGGTCACACTGGCGGACGATGCCGTCGTTGTTACCTACGATGCTATCGTGCGTGAAAAGCCCGAGGAAGATCAGGGACCGCCGCCACGGTATCAGCATTTCAGTTCGGTATGGGTGAAACAGGGCGACGCGTGGAAGCTCAAGTTCCATCAGGCCACGGCCGCGCACTGGGGAGACTGGTAGGTTCGCCGTGGAATTACACTGCACATGTAGAATGCATATTGTGAAATGCTTCGTTGGGAATTTACGGTCGTCGACCTCATTAAGGAGACGCACATGAAACTACGCGGAGCAGTTTTGACGGCGTGGGTCCTGGTAGCAGTAGCAGCCGCGGCCCAGATGCAGCCTCCGAAGCCCGCACCGGAACTGAAGAAGCTGGATGTGTTCGTGGGATCGTGGACTCTCGACGGTACCATGAAGCCGGGAACGATGGGTCCGGGCGGGACAATGACGGAAAACGAAAAGTGCGAGTGGATGGAGGGCGGGTTCTACCTCGTGTGTCACTCGGACTATAAAAGCTCGATGGGCAACGGCGTGGGTTTGTCCGTGATGGGATATTCCGCCGATGACAAGGCCTATACCTATCGCG
>JBAVUV010000336.1:0-2483 GCA_049696955.1 Candidatus Sulfotelmatobacter sp.
AGGTCATGGTGAAAAGCCGTGTCGAAACATGCCACTTGGGGCAGATCCGGAAATCGGCGATGAAACGCCTCGGTCAACAGGATCTCTTCCGGCATATGGTCAGGATCAAATGGACTGAGTTCCTTCAGCTTGGTAACCATTTCCGCAGTAATTCGCTGCGGCTTGTAATACTTCGGGCCGCCATGCACCACGCGATGTCCGACCGCGGTCAATGCGTCGCGCCCGCTGCGTTGCTCGATCCAATCCATCAGAATGCCCACCGCCTCAGTGTGATCGTGCGCCTTGACTGAGCGCGCAAAGTTGTCCGCCTGGCCCGATCCCTTTATGCGAAAGATGGCATCCGGCAGTCCGATCCGCTCAATTCCGCCATCCAGAATCCGTCGAAGCGAGTCTCTGGCTTCGAACAGCGCGAATTTGATGCTCGACGAGCCTCCATTAATTGTCAGAACACGCGCCACAATGCCTGGGCCCCTTGGTTTCACCGACGAGTCGTCTCCGTCAAAGCCGTTTGCCCGTTTGGCTTCATTTAGCTATCGCTGAACAAACCTGCGCGGGGATGTCCCTTGGCCAGTGGCGGAGGTGCACTCGGCTCACCAAAATCAGCCGTCCAGTGCCAGTTTCTGATCTCCGGCATATCTTCCAAGTGTTGTCGAATGTAGTCGTGGTGCTCGTACAGCTTCCGGTTGAACGTGTCGACTACGTCCGAAACCTCTGAGCGCAGCCGTGAGACGTGCTTCAGTGCATCAATAGCAAGATGAAAACGGCTCATCTTGTTGAGCACTACCATGTCGAACGGCGTGGTGGTTGTGCCCTGATCCATATAGCCGCGCACATGGAAGCGGCTTTCATTGGAGCGTCCATGAACCATGGTGTGAATGAGCCAGCGATTGTTGTGGAAGGCGAAGATGACAGGTGCGTCTTTGGTGAAGAGCGAGTTGAAGGACATATTGTCCATCCCGTGCGGATGATCATCCGGGCTCATCAAAACGCTCAAGTCGACCACATTGACAACCCGCACCTTGATGCTGGGAACAAATTTCTGCAGGAGCCAAGAGGTCGCGCAGATTTCGATGGTTGGTACGTCGCCTGCGCAGGCCAGTACAACGTCCGGCTCTCCACCTCCGTCGTTGGTGGCAAATTTCCAAATCGATGCTCCTCGCGAGCAATGTTCGAGCGCTTCGTCCATGTTCAGCCACTGAAGCTGCGGCTGCTTTCCGCAGGTAACGATGTTGACGTAGTTGCGGCTGCGCAAACAATGGTCGAAAACGCTTAGGAGGCAGTTGCTGTCCGGCGGATAGTAAACCCGAATCGTTTCGCTTCTGCGCGCCAGCGCATTGTCTACAAATCCCGTCGCCTGATGGCTGAAGCCGTTGTGATCGTTTCGCCACGCATGACTTGTCAGCAGAACATTTAAGGATGCGAGCGGTCTGCGCCAGGGAAAATTGCGGCATTGCTCCAGCCATTTGGCATGTTGCGTCAACATCGAATCCACGACTTGTGCAAAGGCTTCGTAGGAAGACCACATGCCATGCCGCCCGGTCAACAAGTACCCTTCAAGCCATCCCTGACAGCAATGTTCGCTCAATACTTCCATGACACGGCCATCGGGGCTCAGTTCGTCATCGATGGAAACGGTCTCGGCCATAAAGCACCGCTTGGTAGCTTCGAGGACGGAATTTAAGCGATTGGAATTCGTCTCATCGGGACAGAACATGCGAAAGTTTGTTGGATTGAGCTTGAAGATGTCCCTGAAAAAATCTCCGAGCTTTCGTGGAGCTTCGGCGACCACTTGACCCGGTCCTGGGATCTCGAGCGCATAACCTGTAAAGTCTGGTATGTCGAGCGCGGTCAGCAGCCGCCCGCCATTCACGTGAGGGTTCCCTCCCATGCGACGACTGCCAACCGGCGAGAGTTCTGCCAGCTCGTCAATGAATTTCCCTTTTTCATCGAAGAGTTCCTCCGGCTTGTAGCTTCTCATCCAGGCCTCAAGGATCTTGAGATGTTCCGGGTTTTCGCGGACCGTGGCGAGAGGGACCTGATGAGCACGGAAGGTGCCTTCAATCGGGATTCCATCCACTTCTTTCGGACAGGTCCATCCCTTCGGCGTGCGCAGGACGATCATGGGCCAGATTGGCTGCTTCTTGAACCCGCTCTGACGCGCCTTCTTCTGGATGGTTCGAATTTCGGCATAGCAATCGTCCAGCGTTCGAGCCAGGAGTTGATGCACGAATTCAGGATCGTCGCCTTCCACAAAATAGGGCTTGTAGCCGCGTCCTATGTATAGAGCTCTTAAGGCTTCGTCGCTCGTCCGTCCCTGAACGGTCGGTCCGGAAATCTTGTAGCCGTTGAGGTGCAGAATCGGAAGGACAGCCCCGTCCCGCACCGGATTTAAGAAGTTGATAGACTTCCAGCTTCCTTCAAGCGGACAAGTCTCGGATTCTCCGTCGCCGATGACGCAGGCAACGATCAGGTCGGGATTGTCG